>JAZQYM010000069.1:0-44835 GCA_045633525.1 Alistipes sp.
AACTAAAGGTCAACAACTCTGGTCACTGCTACCTCAACCTTGTTGAGAAGGGCGTGGGCGGAGGCACACCACGCGCCGAGGCACGAGCAATGATCTGGCGCTCGGCATACAAAAACATCGCAACCACCTTCGAACAAGCAACAGGTTCTCCTCTTTGCTCGGGACTCAAGGTCTTGGTTAGGGTTGTGGTTAACTTCCACGAGGCATACGGCTACTCACTGCAAATCATCGACATCGACCCATCCTACACCCTTGGCGATGTGGAGCGTCGCAGACGTGAAACTATCGAGCAACTTATGGCTGATGGCATCTGGGATATGAATAGAGAGCTCGCTCTTGCCCGCCCTACGCTGCGCATTGCTGTTGTGTCGAGTGCTACGGCTGCCGGCTACCGCGACTTTATGCGCGAGCTCCAAAGAGGCTCCTACCGTTTCAAAACCACCCTCTTCGAGAGCACCATGCAGGGTGATGGTGGCGAGGATAGCGTTGTTTGGGCATTGGAGGATATAGCATCACGCGAGGAGGAGTTCGATGTTGTTGCCATTATCCGTGGCGGAGGCTCCACCAGCGACCTTGCCCTCTTCGACTCCTACCGCATAGCCTTGCACATCGCACAATTTCCTCTACCCGTGGTTACGGGCATCGGTCACGACAAGGATGTATCGGTTGCCGATATGGTTGCCCATACCCACTGCAAAACCCCTACAGCCGTAGCAACACTCTTTACGGAGTTGGCAGATGCGGAGCTAAATATTTTGGCAGAGTATGCTGAGGGCATTGCGAGCGAGGTGGAGAGCATCCTTCAATCTGAGGCGATGCGCATATATACCCTAAGTACAGATATCGAGCGCATGGCAACATCGCATATCAACGATGGTCTCAACCGCATAAGCCTTATGCGCAACGCTATATATAGTCGATTGGAGCTTATCTTCTCCAACGAGGCACAGCGCCTCAGAGAGTTTGAGCGCACACTGCACAGCTACTCTATCGACAACATCCTCAAACTCGGTTTTGCCGTAGTTCGCAGTGGCGATAAATCCATAACAACCATTGCAGACAGCAGAGTTGGAGATAATATCAACGTGGAGCTAAACGATGGCGTATTAAGCGCTGAGATTAAGAGTATTACACCGACAAAACAGTAACACTATATGGCTAAGAAAGCAAAAATCACAATCACCTACGCCGAGGCTATCACGGAGCTTGAGCAGATTCTCGAGCGCCTACGCAATGGCGAGGTTGCTATTAACGAACTCGCACCTACAGTGAAGCGCGCCAACGAACTTGTTGAGGAGTGTCGTCGCCAGCTTACCCAGACCCGCGAGGAGCTACAAAAGATAACTGAAGTACCATTTTAGTCGACGATGAAGGGAGCAATACGCTGGGCGTTAAACCATATTCCACGCCGTTTTCTTCAGCGCGTGGCTGGGTGGGCGGTACCCATAGTGGGGCTTGCCTACCGTGGTCGTGGTAGGGAGTGTCCTGTTTGTGGCTCTCGCTACCGTCGTTTTATGCCATACGGCTACGTCACCTCGCGCGAGGATGCCCTATGCCCACACTGCCTCTCGTTGGAGCGCCACCGCATGATATGGCTCTGGCTTAAGGAGTCGAGCAACCTCTTTGAGGGCTACCCACGACTTCTGCATATAGCCCCCGAGGTATCACTTATGCGCCACTTCAAGCGCCACTACCGAGACAATAAGAACTATATCACTGCCGATCTCGAGTCGCCACTTGCAGATCTACACTTCGATGTGCAGAATATACCATTGGAGAGCGAGTCAGTGGATATAATAATATGCAACCACCTCTTAGAGCATGTCGAGGATGATAAGCGCGCAATAGCTGAGCTATATCGCATACTTAAAAAGGGTGGTTGGGGCATTATGCTTGTACCAGAGGATAGGTCTCGCGCCACAACCTTCGAGGATGACACCATCACCGATGCCGAGGAGCGCACCCGCCTCTTTGGACAGTACGACCACCGTCGTGTCTATGGTACAGACTACGACCAGCGCCTTGCGAATGCCGGCTTTCGTGTGGCACGCATAGCGTACAATGAGCGCCTCAGCGCAGAGCAACGACAACTCTACGCCATAGGTAGTGACGACCTTGTTGTAGTATATAAAGATTGAGAACTATGCCACTAAACAGATATAACGATTTTCGAAATCTCATAGCATCGCAGTACTCTGTAACCACACAGGAGATGGTCGACAAGGCTATACTCTTTGCTTGGGAGAGACTTATAAATGTGCGACGCTACGATAACTCACCTATGCTCGACCACGACATCGGCGTAGCCCGCATTGTCGTTGAGGAGATTGGTCTTGGACGTAACTCCACAGTAGCAGCTATCATCCACGATGTTGTACGCATAGCAGTGCAGGAGCATCCCGAAGAGGTAGAGGCTTTGACCGCAGAGATACAACGCGAGTTTGGCAACGAGGTGCTTGGTATCTCTTTGGCTCTTAGCAAGATATCCAATATCAAGCTCAAGCGCTCAAAGGAGCAAGTCTCAGACTTCCGCGATATGATTGTCTCCTACTCCGAGGATCCACGCGTAATCCTTATCAAGCTTGCCGATAGGCTTGAGGTTATGCGCACGCTCGATATCTTCCCCGAGAAGAAGCGCCTCTCGAAGAGCTGGGAGAGCCTTAACCTCTATGCTGAGATAGCCCACAAACTTGGACTCTACAGCATCAAGAGTGGCTTAGAGGATTTATCGTTGAAATATATTGAGCCTGAGGCATATAACGATATCGTTCACCAACTTAAGGAGAGTGAGTCGGAGCGTATGGCATTTATCGAGGAGTTCCTTGCACCTGTCCGCAAACTTCTTGATGCCGACGGAATAAAGTACCATATTAAGAGTCGCACCAAGTCGGTCTTCTCCATCTACCAGAAGATGAAGAAGCAGAAGGTCGATTTCAAGGGTGTTTACGATATCTTTGCTCTACGCATCATCATCGACTGTCCTCCCGAGAGCGAGAAACGCCTCTGCTGGACCGTCTTTTCACACGTGACATCGCTCTATGTGCCTAACCCTAAGCGTATGCGTGACTGGATATCTATCCCTAAGTCGAATGGCTACGAGTCGCTTCACGCCACCGTTATGACCTCGGCTGGTCGCTGGGTTGAGGTGCAGATACGCACCGAGCGTATGGACGAGGTTGCCGAGCGCGGTATCGCAGCCCACTGGCGCTATAAGGGCGTTCGCCAGGGCGGTATGGGTGCTGAGGAGTGGCTTGGCAGACTTCGCGAATTGCTTGAGAATACCACATCAGAGTCTATCGCACACCGCTTCGAGGCTAAGCCTTCGGCGGGCGAGATATTTGTCTTTACCCCAACGGGCGATATCCGCAAACTCCCTGAGGGTGCTACCGTCTTGGACTTCGCCTTCGATATCCATACCTCGTTAGGCGCTATATGTGTAGGCGGCAAGGTCGGAGGTCGTGTTGTACCTATCAAGGAGCAGCTTAAGAATGGCGATATCTGCGAGGTGCTCACCCGCAAGGACCAAACCCCTAAGGCAGACTGGCTTAACTTCTGCATCACACAGCGTGCCCGCAATAAGGTGCGCGCCTACCTACGCGAGGAGCGCCAGAAGTATGCCCGCTTGGGTCGTGAGGAGTTAGAGCGTAAGATTAAGAACTGGAAGATAGACGTTAGCATCGATGATGCTGTTAGCTACCTCTGCAAGCACTTCAAAATCAAGCGAGGCAACGAACTATATGTCGCTATTGCCGACCAGAAGATCGAGCTTTCACAGATTAAGGATATCCTCAACCACTGGCTCTCGGGTCAGGCAGACGAGGAGCGCCGTCAGGCGGCACAGAGTGTTGAGGAGCGCAAGCTCAAGCTTCGCGAGGAGCGCGAGGAGCAGGCACCACGTAAGAGCGATGCCCTTGTTATCGACGAACATATTAATAATATAGAGTATAAACTCGGTCGCTGCTGCAATCCTATTAAGGGCGATGATATCTTCGGCTTTGTGACTATCAACGCCGGCATCACCATCCACCGCAGCGACTGCCCTAATGCCCGCCGTATGCGCGAGCGCTATCCCTACCGCGTTATGGAGGCGCGCTGGAGGGATGGTGCCGAGGGCGCTTTCCGCATCACCGTAGGCATCAGCTCTGCAGATATTGCAGGTCTTGCCACCACAATTATGGATGTTGCAAGCAAGGACCTCAAGCTCGCCGTGCGTAGCATCAACTACAAACCTAAGGGCGACGGTACGGCAACAGCACAGCTCTGCGTCGAGGTCTCGAGCGTTGGTGTTGTGGATATGTTGCTCCACTCGCTACGCCGCATTAAGGGCATTAAACACGTATATAGAATGAACTAAGAGTATAACTAACCCTCTATAGATATGAATTTTGAAGATATCCGTTGCCCTTGGGGCGATACACTCAAGACTTGCGCAATTACTGTTTGCGACTTGGATGGCGTTGTAACCTACCAGAATGCTCGCTCACGCGAGGTTAATGGCGATATGCGAGGTCGCTCGATGATGCCTTGCCACTCGGCACGCTCACGCGAGATTATCAACCGCCTAATCGCTAATGGCGAGAACAACAGCTATACAATCCAGAAGGGCTCACTCCGCAAACTTATCTACCAAACCCCATGGTACGAGTCTGGCGATGTAGCCGGCTTGGTAGAGTTCTCGTTGGAGATTCCCGAGGAGATGCCACACTATATCCGAGGATAAAAGGCGTAACCCTTTTAAGGTGAAAACTAAAAGGTGAAAGAGAAATTAGGGAGTTTAAAGAGATGTCTCTAAATTCTCTAAATTCCCTAAATTCATTATATCAATCCTTGCACGAAGCGCACCTTATTTTTCACATTTCAGTTTTCACTTTTTTAGCCCCACAACCGAATTTCTTGTCAGAAGGGCACACTCAACCGATATTAGCTCCACAACCGAATTTCTTGCGAGAAGGGGTTAGATGCAACGCTCGGCAAAAAAGCCACCGATGGGTAGTACTTGGCGTACGTCCCATTGGTGGCTATTTTTGTTAGCGGCAGCAGATGTGCCCCTTAACACAAGAAATTATTCTGTGGCCTGCGCCTCACGCTTAGCCCTCGCCTCCTTACGAATCTTAAGCGGAGTCTTGTGTAGATACTTGCGACAGAAGAGAGCAAAGTGACCGTGGTTAGTGAAGCTATACATCTTGATGATGCTCTTTAGCGGCACATTAGTATCAGTGAGTAGGCGCTCAATCTCCTGAATACGCTGTTTCTGCATCCAGCTATAAGGGGTATCGTTGAACTCCTGCTTAAACATATTGTTGAAGTGCTGAACGCTGAAACCACAGATATCGGCAAGCTCCTCAACGGTCTTCACACGTGGGGCGTTGTTACGCACCAACGATACGAACGACTGGTTACGATCGAAGAGGTTGTAGAATGTACGAAGCTGAATCTGAGGTGTATAGAAGAATTTAAAGATGATAAACATCTCCTGAATCTTTGCACGCTGCAGGTGGTTACACTTCATCGAGTTGTCGAGATATAGCTTAACCGACTGGAGCAAAATATTCATTGGCTCGTTCATCGCCACCTGGGTGAACTTATAGCTAATCTTCTTGATCTTGCCCACGATACTATTGAAAGGTATCATATCGCAGGTAGCACCCGCAGTGATAAAGTGCGCCTTAACTATCTCAACATCCGACAATGCAACAATCTCATACTGGAAAGCACGGAAACAGAATACAAAGTGACCCTCGCGCACTACATAGTCGTTACGCTCCTCGGAGTTGATTTCGAAATTACCTTCGGTAAGGAAGAGCAACGAGTTGAAATCGCCACGCTCCACCACCAGCTTATCACCCTCCTTAAGCTTAATCAACGAAAAGCCAGCCTCAGGCTCTACTGTATATGAGTGGCAAGTAGCAGGACATTGGTTCGACATATTATATAAATTTTAAGGTTAATATGTTTTTTTATATTTACTTTTTCTCCTTACAAATGTAAAAACATTTATTTGATTTCGCAACATTTCCACCGAAAAAGTGTAAAAAAATATGCAAATATATCAATTATTAGGTCTTTTTTAAGACCAAAAAGGGAGCTATCACACCAATATTCAGCAATATTTCACAACGATAAACCTCAATATTTTATCGTACAAAGGCCTATCAATATTAAATTTTTTACCCTTAACTCTTGACAAGAGGGTTTGGATATTGTATATTTGCAGCGCAAATCCATTTTTTTAACACAACATCTTAAATCTTTTTATTATGAAAAACGTGATTACCATCACATTGGTGATGCTATTGGCTCTGCTATGCCTTAAACAGCGCAATGAAAACCAGAATCTACGGACAAACGAGCATGCACTACGAGAGGGAGTGACCCTCTATCAAACAAGGGCTGAGCATAGCGCCGCCTCGGTTGAGCAACTGACCCTTGAGCTAAACGAGTTCAAAGAGCGCCATAAGGCAGATCGAGCTACTATCGAGGATATGGGGATACGACTACGCCGTATGGAGAGCTACGCCAAGAGCGTAACCGCCTCAACACTAAGAGATACGGTAGTCCTGCGCGATACAATTATCCAGCGCGACAGCCTACTTTATGCCCACCACAAGACACCTTGGACCACACTCCACGCTACTATTAACAACGACACACTAAGCTACGAGGTTATCAGCTACGACACCCTGCACCAGGTCATCCACCGCGTGCCTCGCAAATTCTGGTTTATCCCCTACGGCACCAAGGCCATCCGCCAAGATATCACCAGCTCCAACCCCAACACACGACTAATCTACACTGAGTATATTGAACTCGAGTAGCAGACAAAGTGAAAACTGGAAAGTGTGGTGCGCTTCGCTCGAGGTTGAGTGAGGAGACTGGGGATAATGGGTAAACTGGGGATACTGGGGCTTTCCCCAGAATACCCAGAATACTCATACTACCCACAATCCCCAGCCAAAAGCCCCAAAAAAGGCGCAGCCTTTTAACATTACTAATTACTCTCTACTAATTCTCTTTTGGCTCTGACACGAAAACTGGCGGATAGGACATACTTAGCGTATTTCCCATTTGGGGCAATGATTGAGAGGTCGAGAATGACCTCTTACCACAAGAAATTTCTTGTCAGAAGGGCGCATCTAACATTAATTATCCCCACGACCCAATTTCTTGTCAGAAGGGGTTATATTTGGCTCTGACACGAAAACTGGCGGATGGGACATACTATGCGTATTTCCCATTCGCCAGTTTGACTGAAGAGTCGAAGATGACCCCTTATCACAAGAAATTAAGGGACTGGATCATACCCCGACCCTCCCCACGGATGACACCTAAGAATACGCCTTATAGATAGGTATAGCCCCTTGATTACACCGTGCTTACGTAGTGCTTGGAGAGCATACTGGGAGCAGGTAGGTGTAAAACGGCATGACGGCGGTTTTAGTGGTGATATGCAGAGCTGGTAGAAGCGCACAAGAATAATAAACGGAAGTGCGCAGATACGCCTAATTACGGCTACCAACTTCGTTGAGAATTTTGCAAATGGCATACTCGATAGTTTTGTATGGTAGTATCTCTTTGCTTGAGTAGACAAGGGCGATATCTACTCCATTACCCCTCTCCATAGCTACGGAGGTAAGGGTTGCCTTATTTAGGCGATACGCCTCCTTCATACGTCGGCGTAGGGTGTTGCGCTTATTGGCGCGCTTATGGTATCTTTTAGGCACAGAGAAGAGCACCTCAACGCTTGGTGTGGTGCTCTCCTCGGCTATAACCATATATCGGAATGGATACACAAAGCCCGACGCGCCATCTTTAAAGAGGCGACGCACTGCCGTAAGCGAACTCAGGCGCTCCGACTTGGGTAGTGCGTAGGGCTTCTCCATAACTTACTCCTTCTTACGCACTGTGCGTGTGCGAGGCTTCTTCTGAAGCTTTGTCTGCTGTGCGCGGATAAACTCCTCCTTCTCGAGGTCTACCTTCACCTCGGCATCATCCACCTCAACACCACCCTCGAGCTTATTGAGATAGATATCGAGAGCCTTAACCATAGATGGAGCCTCTGGCGATGGTGCCGAAGCCTTAACCTTCATACCAGCCTCCTTAGCTGCGCGTAGTGTTGCCTCACCGAATGTAGCCACCACTGGGAGTTTCTCCACATCGAAGTTCTCGGCAAGAGCCTTAACATCTGATGGCGAGTATAGAGCAACAATATCGTACTCCTCAGGCTTGATTGTAGACATATCGGCAGATACGGTACGAGCAAAGACCACTGGAGCAACCTTAAGCTTGAGTGTCTGGAGCGTATCCAACAACTCAGACTTGTAAGGCTCAGTAAGTACGAGCATAAACTTCTCATCCTTATGCTTTACGATAAGCTCCACAAGCGAGTTGAAGGTACCATCTGCGAACGAAATCTTACGCTTGCGATAGACGATATACTTCTGCAAATAGAGAGCTACAGCCTCGGTATTACAGATATACTTCATCGTCTCAGGCACGGTGATACGCGCCTCCTCGCAGATACGGAAAAAGCTATCGATAGTCGTGCGCGACGAGAAGATCATTGTGGTATAGTCCAAGATCTCTGTACGCTGTGCGCGAAACTCCTTTAGTGTCACACCGACAACACGAATAAGTGGCTTGTAATCTATTGTAAGATTGTGCTTAGCAGAAAAGTCATAAAATGGAGACTTCTCGATAACCGCAGGTGCGGGTTGCGATACAAGAATTCTGTTCTTTGTCAACTTAGTACAATTTTAATTTATTCAAAAATCAGTTACTTTACATCTTTTTTGCCAACGACTTTTTCACACACTCAAATGCCATAACCATTTAGTTATCAACATCCATTTAACAACAATTACCTCTAAAAACGTTGAGGTAACAGGTGCGCAATAAAACTTAAAGGCAACAAAAATGCGGTGCAAAGGTACAAAATCCAATACAAAATTGAAATTTTTTTATCAATAAAGAACAAAATTGTATCTTTCAAATACAAAATAATCATCAGCACCGCCACCACAATAAGCAGTGGAACGATAAAGGCATCACCTCGTTCAACGCCAAGTAGCCACACCGTCACCAATGGATATAGCACTACCGATATTCTCACGAAGTGCATATAACCCATTGCCGAGAGCATCGACGTAGCATCCGAGCCACTAACCCACTCCACAACCTTATGAAGGGCGTAATACCATGCAATATAGACCACCACAATAAACATCGCTGCCACCGAGGCGTATGTTACTATCGAGGAACTATATATCGGAGAGTCTGGCGAAATAAAGCCTTCGGCAAAGCGCAATACCACCAATGCCAACGTTACGAAGCCGATTGCAGATGCCACTTGCTTGAAGTGCTGCAACGGAAGCAGACCTCCCTGATATATCATATTTCGCTCGCTACGCATAGTAAACATATCACGATATAGGTGTCCTATAAAGCCTGACGAGCGATATATCATATTAAGGTAGACTACAAGTGTAGCCAACAAGAGAACATGGAACAGTGGTTCACCTGTTAGGCTTGGTACAAATGGCTCAATAGCATCACCCACAACCATCTCCGAGCCTCCACCAAACATCTCCTCAGGGCTAACAGCACGATAACCGCCATCATAGAGCACCTCGCCACTCGACAACTGCGAGCCACGACCATATATCGCCTCAGGCTTTACCACACGGTAGCCCTCTGCAGCGTAGTATGTCACTAACGAGTTATTCATCACCCTCCTTGCGTTCTAATGTTACACGAATAGTCGTGCCCTTACCAATCTCGGAGCGCACCACAGCAATCTTGCCTGCGTGATACTCCTCTATAATTCTACGCGATAGGGACAATCCCAAGCCCCAACCACGAGTCTTAGTGGTAAATCCAGGCTCGAAGATACGCGTCCAACTACTCTTGGCAATACCCTTGCCTGTATCGCTCACCTCCACAAATACCGTGTTACCACTCTCGCCCACGACCACCTCTATCGAGCCTTGACCCTGCAGTGCATCGAGCGAGTTCTTCAACAGATTCTCAATGACCCACTCAAACAGCGCGGCATTCAACGACACTCGTATCGGAGCCATCGCCAAGCCGTTGTAGGTGAGTGTTACGTTGCGTGGCACACGACGACGGAAGTACATCACCGTATCGCCCACAACCTCATTTATATTTGCTGGCGAGAGCTGTGTCTCGGAGCCAATCTTCGAGAAGCGATCTACAATCTTCATTAGATGTGCCAAGTCCTTGCCCATCTCATCCACCGCCTGCTGGTCCACGGGTTGACTGCGCAGATACTCTATCCAGCCGAGCAACGAGGAGGTTGGCGTTCCAAGCTGATGCGCTGTCTCCTTAGCCAAGCCCACCCACACACGATTATGCTCACTCTGCTTTGCCGATGCGAAGGCTATATAGGCGAATATGGCGAAGATTATGATGATACCCAACTGCATATATGGGAACAACGCCAATGCCTTGCTATGCTTGCTCGACACCAAGTTAGCATAATCGGTCGTACCATAGTATATTGTCACTACAGTCTGCTTCATCACGCCGTAGGTCACCGAGATAGGCTTATTGTTTTGGCTCATAAGCATAATCTCCTGACGCAACAGCTCAGGGTCGGACGTAATCTCCTCGGGCAGGTTTGTAACCCACACATTAAGTCGCTCGTCAGCAATCACAAGGGGCACATTTGTATGCTCCGCAAGTTCCTGCAACAACTCGGGGTTGTAGACCATCTGACCACCGATATTTGTCGAGCGCATTATATCCTCCCACATCTCCACAGCATTGCGTTCATCCTCTCTAAGCTGCTCAATTGCAGCCTCCTGCTTCTGCCTCATACCCACCGACATACGCCAAGTATAGACCACCGAAATAGCGGCAAGCACCAAACCCACAACTATCAATGTTGCATGGTTGCGCAAGGTGATACTAAGGCGCGGATTATGTATTCGTGGGAGCTTCATTCTATTCTATTCTATTTCTACTCCTCGCTCTGAGGCTGAAGTATGGTATTATATCTCTCCTTGTCGAGGATAAGTTCTATCGCCTGCTCTACCTCCTTATCTGTGGCTGCCATACGCTCCTGCAAACCCTCCTGATAGGCATATCGTAGCACTATATCGCTATTTAGCGCATCTACAATCTCATCACGATAGGTCTGCATATTCGACATCTTGTCATCCTTCAACTCCGCCTTCAACGACTCCACAACGCCACCCAAGCTCTCTGTGTAGAGATCCTTCTCCAACGCCTTCTCCAACGCCTTTATAGCCTTGCGCGTATCAGATTCGTATGGTACATCCTTCTCTTCGATAAAGGCACAAAAGTCAGCATAATCTGCATCCGTAATCGAGAAGGTGCGGACATCTATTATATCGTTATGATGCCTCTGCATATACCTGTCAGCCCAATCATCAATTAGACCCATAGCATATAGCGTAACAGCAAAACGACTCACATACTCAGGTGCAATCTCCACATCTGGAAGTATTCCTCCTCCATCGTAGACCTTTCTACCTCCACGAGTTCTAAACTCCGATATTAGCGAATCAGGCACGGTGGTTGCGCTACCATCACTACGCATCGAGGCGTAGTTACGCGACTGTATGCAACGACCCGAAGGGATGTAATACTTCGCTGTCGTATATTTAAGGTAGTTGTTGTAACCCACATATCGAGTCTCCTGCACCAAGCCCTTGCCGTATGTGCGGTCACCCATAACCACTGCTCTATCCATATCCTGCAACGCACCCGCCAAGATCTCAGATGCCGAGGCCGAAGAGCCACTCACAAGCACCACAAGAGGGACATCCTCCGCGATAGGAGCATAGCGAGTTTTAAACTCCCTGAGCGACGACGAATCACGTCCCATAAGCGATACCACACGACTATCGCGAGGCAGGAACAACGATGCAATATCTATAGCCTCCTGCATAACACCACCACCATTGCTGCGGTAGTCGAGGATGATACCCTTCAGCGAATCTGTAGCAAGCAAGCCCTCCACCGCACGACGCATCTCATCGTAACTGCCATCAATAAAGTCGTTGTGCGAGATATAACCTACACCGTCACGGACGATACCGGCATAATTTACACTTGGGATAGAGATACGCTTACGAGTAATCTGCAATGTATCTATCGCTCCACCGATATTGCGCTCTACGACCACCTCCACATCGCTCTCAGGCTCACCCTTCAAGCGCGAGCTGATATCCTCAACGCCCATACCGCGCATATTCTCGCCATTGATAGCGAGTATCTTATCTCCGATCTTTATTCCCGCCTTGTCTGCTGGCGAGTCCTTATATGGTTGCGCGAAGATTATATAATCCTCACGCTTGCGAATAAGCGAACCCACACCGCCATAGCGTCCCGTGGTCATAATCTCGAAGGCAGACATCGCCTCCTCCGAGAGATACTCCGAATAGGGGTCTGTAACGGTTGTAATACCCCTCACAGCAGAGTTTAGGAGTGTGGTTGCTGGCACAGCATCCACAAAACCGAAATTAAATTCACGCATTATATTGGTTAGCACCTCTGTTGCCTGCCCAAGCTCGAACTCACGCTGCACGCGGTTGCTCTCCTGCGCCTTCAACTCCGCTGTGGCTATAAGACTCAACGCCACAAATGAGGCTATATAACGAAGTGTCGCTCTCATTCCTAAAACTTTTTGATGTGGGCGAATGGACTCCACCCCACGATTATTCACGCTCTCGATGCTCGATGTATGCTTTGAGCTGATATATTATACGCACAGCTGTGCGGCGTAGACCCTCAATCTCAACACCACCCTCTACCTGGCGCACCAAAATCTCATCCTCAAAGAGCAGTGTGATACGGCGAATGATGCCCTCAGCACGATATACCGCAACACCATCACGCACCTCTGCAAACTTAAAGCCATAGAGCTTCATCGCATTGTCGATACGAATACGATCGTTGTCGATATTGACACCCTCAACCAAACGGCGCACAAAGCCGAAACGAGGATAGAATAGTGCCAATGCCACCATACAAACGATAAGCCATAGGCCACGCTCCGAGCCAAGCTGCGCTCTAAGGAGTGTCTCCACATCCATATCGTATGTATATACTGCCGACAGCCAAGTCATCGCCACATATAAAACGCAGATAAGAAGTAGATATTTTAGTGAACGGATAGCATATTTCATAAATCTCTCTTTTTATAACTTGTTGACGTGTGCTGCCACCTCCTCCATAAGCCAGCGCGGAGTAGATGTAGCACCACATATACCTACACTCTGAGCACCCTCAAACCATTGAGTATCTATCTCCGAGGCCTCCTCAATATTGTAGCACCTTGGATTGGCTTTGCGACATACCTCCGAAAGGACACGACCATTAGACGACTTTCTTCCACATACAAAGAGTACGACATCTACACTGCGCGAGAACTCAGCAAGATTAGCCTCACGACCCGCTACACGACGACATATAGTGTCATCCACCGTAAACTCCACTCCCTCAGCCATACTCTGACCTATACGCTCTGCCATACGGTTAAAAAGCTCAATACTCTGCGTTGTCTGCGATAGGAAGTATATTGGATGGTTATAGTTTAGCCCCTCTAACTCTGCCTCACTCTCCACCACCACAACATCATCACCCACCTGACCAATAAGTCCTACAACCTCGGCATGACCTCGCTTTCCGAGCAAGACCACACGACCACCTACGCTTTGCATCTTAGTATATGCCTCTCGCACACGACGCTGCAAACGCGCCACCACGGGGCAAGTCGCATCTATAATCTCAACCCCACACTCTTCGGCAAGACGATAAGTTGTTGGAGGCTCACCGTGGGCTCTGATAAGCATTGTACGCCCCTGCAACGATGATATATCCTCGTGAGATATGGTGTGTAGACCCAACTCCTGAAGTCGCTGCACCTCGACGCGGTTGTGGACAATATCGCCTAAGCAATAGACCTCGCCACGACTCTGCAACGCACTCTCCGCCTCACCTATCGCCCTTACAACGCCAAAGCAAAAGCCTGAGTTATCATCTATTACAACGCGCATACTAACAGCCTACTACTCGTTGATACTCATTATCAAACCACGCCATCTGCTCCTCAACGCTCATGTGCGAGTTGTCGAGCACAATGGCATCATCAGCCTTGCGTAGTGGCGATATAGTGCGTGTCATATCGGCATGGTCGCGCGACACCACATTCTCATAAATCTCCTCAAGGCTCACATTATCGCCCTTGGCTGTAAGCTCTTTGTAACGACGCTCAGCTCGCACCATAGGGTCAGCCGTCATATATATCTTAAGCTCAGCATCAGGGAATACCACAGTACCGATATCGCGGCCATCCATAACAACACCGCCATCACGACCCATAGCCTGCTGCATAGCCACAAGCTTGCTACGCACAGCACCGATAGAACTCACCGCACTCACGCAGTTGCTAACCTCGATAGTGCGAATCTTACCCTCCACCATATCGCCATTCACATAGATATCGCTAGCTCCACGCTCAGGGTTGAAACGGAAGTTGATGTTTATATCCTCGAGCATCGACTCAATCTTCTGCTCGTTAGCAATGCACGACTCAATAGCGCCATGCTCCAAGGCATATAGTGTTACAGCACGATACATTGCACCTGTGTCGATAAAGATATATCCCAAACGTGCTGCTATAGCCTTAGCAAATGTACTCTTGCCACATGATGAATGACCATCAATGGCGATTATAATTCTTTTGTTACTCATAGCTTCTGTAAAATTACCGATAGAAGTGTTGCGACTCCCAACACAATAATCACCAAACCTGCAATTCGATTGATAAAAACCAAGTGATTTGGCTTAAAGTCCTTACTAAAGATGCTGATTATGGATGTCACACCTAACCACCAGAGCGTAGCTCCGATAAAGAATCCAGCCAAAACCAAGAAATTGTAGACTGCTCCAACAGTTTGTGACACACCAACACCAGCGCCCTCGAAATCCAATCCAATGCCAAACATCGTGAAGAATGCCAAGATGTATGGTATCACCACCACGAAGTTTGCAAGCGTAAAGCCGAACATAGAGCCGAAATCCTGCCATAGTATACTCGTACCCGTCTTGTTCTTACGAATTTGTGGTACAGGATTCTTAAGGAAGATAAAGATTCCGACCACTACCACAAAAATACCTCCTATCGACTGAATGATAGCGCTATTATCCTCGATAAAGCCCCTGATAAGGTTATAGACCGAGAATGCAAGGATAGCCATCAACGTATCGGCACATACAATGCCCATACTCGATACAAAACCCGAGAGGTGTCCCTTGCTAAGTGTTCGCTGAATACATAACACTGCCACTGGACCCACCGTCACCGATGAAGCCAAGCCTACACAGAGTCCGTCAAATAGTATTTCGAGTAGCTCTAAAAACATAATTTCTCTATTACAAACCTCACGCCACGCCCCACATCAAAACAATGGGGCTATATCGTGGCAAAGATACGTTTTTTTTGAATATGTTGCTCTATTTAGAGCACTCTATTTTTCGATTATGGCGAATGTTTTTCTACAAAATCTACTTCGTAGAGCCAAAATATGACCCTCAAACAGCACAAACATCGAAGACAACAAACTACAAAACATACAAAAGGGAAGAGATTTACTCTTCCCTTTTTGAACATTTTTCACCTTTTTATCCTCTTGCAAAAAGGCGATATTATTATCCTTAGTTATTAGCTCTAAGCTCCTCAATAAACTCTGGAAATTCGCTCCACAAAGGCTCGGTAAGTAGCCACCATTCGCGAGCCTCCGCACCCTGCGAAGGATGCTCCGAAGCGATGTCGCATCTAAACTTTTCGTCGTCGGGATGCTCCGCGCTTATTAGCTCCTCGTAGAAGTGTTTATGGCGCGAACGGAGCAATTTCAATAGCTCTCGATCCAACTCACCATCACGCTCAAACGACGCCCAAAGGCGTGCCACAACAGCCTCCGAAGACTTATCCGTAAGGTCGATAACAAGCTCGTCGAAAGCCTCCCACTCCTGAGCTGCTATATAGCAGAGTGCAAGCAAATTAACACCCTCAAAATGGTCCTCAGGATCGCACTCCAACAACAACTCCAACTGCGCCATACTCATCTCCAAGTCACCGATGCGGAAGTGATCCACAGCCGATCCATAGAGTATTGCGACAGCGGCACGCGAGTTATTATGCTCCCACCTTAGTGGCATCGCCTCATCCTCTGGCAGAGCATCTGCAAGCAACTGAAAAGCCTCGTATCGGCGCTCACACGCCTCATTATATCGACCCTCGGCAACGAGTCTATCTACAGCCTCTTTATGTTTAACAAAGTTATAAACACCCTGACCCTCAAGCTCAAAGCACTGCTCAGATGTTGGGTTAAATATTGGCTTCATTTCTTATATTCTTTTTTATTAGTCGAATCATTAAACCAGCGATTACCGCAGTAGTAGCACCACCATAGATATAAGCAACAGGCACAGCGCCCATACCCACAAACTGTCCCGACACAAAGAAGAACGACGAGCATACGTATGTCATACATATTGCTGGCACAAGCGCGATAATACTCCAGCCGCTACCACGACGCATAAGCCACGAGGTTATCATCCATAGCGTAATAACCGAAAGCGCCTGATTTGACCAAGCAAAGTATCGCCATATAACATCGAAATCCATAAAGGCAATGGCTACACCCAAGGCAAAGAGTGGAGCACTGATTATTAGGCGCTTATATATAGGCTTTTGGTCGTAGTGAAACATATCTGCAACGATTAATCGTGCCGAGCGGAAGGCTGTATCACCCGAGGTAATAGGGGCAATTACAACACCCATAATAGCCAAGATACTACCAATCTTGCCAAGCGTAGTATCGCAAATAAGCGAGACTGCAACACCAGCATTGCTTCCATTAGCCTGCATATAGTCGTTCAAAGCCTCGACACCACCAAAGAACGCCATTGCCACCGCCGCCCATATCAAAGCGATTATAGACTCCGAGATCATAGCGCCAAAGAATATCGGGCGACACTGCCTCTCGTTAGTCATACAGCGCGCCATAAGAGGCGACTGCGTAGCGTGGAAACCCGATATAGCACCACAAGCAATGCTGATAAAGAGTGTCGGTATAATTGGCAGATTCTCAGCGTTAAAGTGCATATTTGTAAATGACGTAAGCTCTGGAATCTGGTAGTCACCAAAGACAACCACACCAAACAACATCACTGCCATAGCTATCAGCGCAGCGCCGAAGATTGGGTATATCTTACCAATAATCTTATCAATAGGTAACACCGTAGCCACGAAGTAGTAGACGATGATTATAGACACCCACGCCATATATGGCAGATCGGTCTTATCGGTCAATATCTGCGACGGAGTCACAATAAAGACGCCTCCTACCAATACCATTAACAGAGGTATAACCACCGTTGTGAGCTTATACATACCGCCACCGAGATACTTGCCTATAATCTCAGAGAGGCTCTTGCCATCGTTGCGCAACGATACGACACCCGACATATAGTCGTGCATAGCGCCAAATAATACGCCACCTATGGTTATCCATAGAAAGGCTACTGGTCCATAGCAAGCACCAAGGATAGCACCAAAGATAGGTCCCGTGCCTGCGATGTTAAGCAACTGGATAAGGAATATACGCCAGCGAGGTAGAGGCATATAGTCCACACCATCGTACAACCTCTCGGCTGGCACCTGAGCATTTTCATCAATACCTGTCAACTTATCGAGAAACTTTCCATAGAGGAAGTATGATGCGATAAGCACTGCCAAACAACAAAAAAATGTAATCATACCCTTAAAAGTTTGAGGCTATCCGACACACGTCGGACAGCCCCATATCAATTACAGATTATTTAAAAAGTAGCACTAAGCATTGCCCTTACCATTAAATGGATCGAATGCTGCAGGCGCATTATTCAACTTAATCTGTCCCATAGTCGCCTCGTAGCGAGTCACATTCTCCTGAAGAGTGAGCAACAAACGCTTAGCGTGCTCTGGGGTTAGCACAATACGATTCTTAACTCTAAGTTTGCTAATACCTGGAAGCATAGCTCCGAAATCGAGAATAAACTCCGATGCCGAGTGTGTGATAATTGCACGGTTACAATAGCTACCCTGAGCTACCTGCTCGTCGAGCTGAATCTCGAGGGTCTGCTGCTTCTTTACGTCGCTCATAGTTATCTTAATTTAGGATTAGCAATTCATTGCACCACAGCAGTGGATCACCTGACCACTAACGTATGATGATAGGTCTGATGCAAGGAAGAGCGCAACATTAGCAACATCCTCAGGAGTGCCACCACGACGCAATGGGATCTGCACTGCCCAAGCATCCTTAACCTCCTGTGAAAGCTGGTTTGTCATCTCTGTGATGATAAAGCCTGGAGCGATACAGTTAGCACGGATACCACGAGGACCCATCTCCTTAGCAATAGACTTAGCCAAACCAATCATACCAGCCTTAGAAGCTGAGTAGTTGCACTGACCAGCGTTACCGCTAACACCTACGACAGATGACATATTGATGATCGAGCCACTGCGCTGCTTAGCCATAACTGGAGTTACAGCGTGGATAAAGTTGAATGCCGACTTAAGGTTTACATTGATAACAGCATCCCACTGAGCCTCCGACATACGCATCATAAGACCATCCTTTGTAATACCTGCGTTGTTTACAAGTACGTCGATACGACCGAAGTCCTCAACCACCTGCTTAACAACCTCGTGAGTCTCCTCGAAGTTTGCAGCGTTAGATGCATAAGCCTTAGCCTTAACACCCATAGCCTCAATCTCCTTAACAGTCTCCTCAACAGCCTCGTTAACAGCCAAATCTGTGAATGCCACATTAGCACCCTCCTGGGCAAAGCGAAGAGCGATCGCCTTACCGATACCACGACCAGCACCTGTTACAAGTGCTACCTTACCTTCCAAAAGTTTCATAGTCTAATCTATATCTCTTTAAAAACAATGGCTGAATAATACGACATCGCACTATTCAGCCACCTATTTAATTATTTATTCTCCCACTTACGAAGAGCCACACAAGCATTGTGACCACCGAAGCCCAAAGAGTTTGAAATCGCCACTGTGAGATCAGCCTCAACCGCCTTGTTAGGAGTGTAGTCGAGGTCGCACTCTGGATCTGGGTTTGTAAGACCGATTGTAGGTGTTACAATACCGTGGTGTAGCGACAATGCTGAGGCGATAAGCTCAACAGCTCCTGTAGCACCAAGCATGTGACCAGTGATAGACTTTGTAGATGTAATCTTAGCCTTCTTGGCAGCCTCCTCACCCATAGCGAGCTTGATAGCCTTAGTCTCAGCAGCATCGTTAAGTGGAGTACCAGTACCGTGTGCGTTGATATATAGAAGATCCTTCTCAGCATCAAACTTAGCCTCATCCAAAGCCTGCTTAATCGCACGTGATGCTGGGATACCATCTGGACGTGGAGCAGTGAAGTGGTGAGCATCACAGCTATTGCCGTAACCTACAACCTCAGCGTAGATCTTAGCACCACGCTTCTGAGCGCTCTCCAACGACTCGAACACCATCATACCAGCACCCTCAGCGATGACGAAACCGTGACGGTCAGCCGAGAATGGCAATGATGCCTGAAGTGGATCCTCCGCACGAGACAAAGCCTTGCTATTGGCAAAACCACCGATAGCCAATGGGTGAACCGAAGCCTCAGCACCACCAGTGATGATAGCATCAGCATAACCGTGCTTAATTGCGCGGTAAGCCTCACCTGCAGCGTGAGTACCTGTAGCACAAGCCGTTACAACAGGCAAACATACACCCTGAGCATTGTGAGAGATAGCCACATTACCAGATGCGATATTTGAAATCATCATAGGCACGAAGAAAGGAGAGATACGACCAACACCCTCGTTAGCCATAACAAGAGTCTGGTTTACGAATGTATCCATACCACCGATACCCGAGCCAATATAGACACCCAAGCGCTCAGGCTCGATGTTCTCGCCACTCTTAAGACCAGAGTCCTTCATAGCGTCAGATGCAGCAGCCATTGCATAGATACAGAATCTATCGCTACGACGAGCAAGACCTGCATTAAGTTCATACTCCGACTGATCGAAGTTCTTGACCTGACCTGCAACCTTCACAGGAAGATTGTACTCATCCAAACCCTTAATAAAGTCGATACCGCAGACACCCTCAACAAGGTTCTTCCAAGTATCCTCAACGTGGTTACCCACTGGAGTAATTGCACCAAGACCAGTGATAACAACTCTCTGTTCCATCTATTTTTTTGTGTTGTTAAATTGTTTACGCAATTGTCAACTCAATTGGAGCGACCCTCGCAATAATCAAAATATTGTTATTATACTAATTTCCTACTTAGCCCACTCAATCACACACGCACCTGTTGTAAATCCAGCACCGAAGGCACTAAACACCAACTTGTCACCCTTCTGGAGCTTACCCTCGCGGTTGAGCTCGTCGAGCAACGCTGGCAACGCCGCAGAAGAGATATTACCATAGCGCTCCACATTGTGTGGCACACGCTCCTCATCTACACCAAGGAAGTTGCGAATCGAGTCGATGATACGACGATTTGCCTGGTGCAAAACATAGTACTTGATATCCTCAGGCTGAAGACCTGTCTGGTTAAGAAGCTTGCGGATATCACGGCAAGAGCTTGTCACGGCGTGCTTGAAGACCTCACGACCACGCATCACCAATGGCTCATAGTTCTCCTCCTTGTCGATATATGGAGTAGGCTCGAGCTTACGCTGGTAGTACAAAACATCTGTGAGTGATGATGTAGTGAGACGAATCGCCTTAAGCTCGTCGCCCTCAGTCACCACAGCAGCACCCGCGCCATCACCAAATAGCACACAAGTACTTCTGTTCTGCCAGCTCACCATACGTGATGGCTCCTCAGCACACACAATAAGTATATTCTTTGCCTTCTTGCAACGGATCTTATCCTCAGCCATATCCATTGCAAAAATAAAACCTGCACAAGCAGCATTAATGTCCAATGTAGGGCATGTAGCACCAAGCTTACCCTGGATAATACAGCTAAGCGCTGGTGTCACATACTCGTTTACTACATTCGAGCAGATGATAAAGTCGATATCAGCAGCTGTAAGGTTAGCATCCTCCAACGCCTTATTGGCAGCAATAACTGCCATATCCTCCAACTTCTCTGACGAAATCACCAAACGCTCCTTGATACCAGTGCGCTCTGTGATCCACTCGTCATTAGTCTCAAGAAACTGCTCGAGCATGGTATTCGTCACACAACACTTTGGATGTGCCGATCCTGTTCCAATTATCTTCATCAAAAATATTTGTTAGTTAATAATATTCTTTTCAATTATTACCTAACTCGATCCACTCCGCGAAACGACCAAAATTCAACCTCTGTTTGGACGATTTTGCATAGCCTCGCATCATCGAATCTTTATATTCTTGCGTACTAATATACGCATTTTTTTTGTTAGGCGGCACAAAGATAACAATTCGCTAACCTATATATCTA
Source organism: Alistipes sp. (assembly GCA_045633525.1). Taxonomy (GTDB): domain Bacteria; phylum Bacteroidota; class Bacteroidia; order Bacteroidales; family Rikenellaceae; genus Alistipes. Next base: position 21,531 of record JAZQYM010000069.1, read on the forward strand.
TTTTATGTGGTAAAATTGTGTTTACAGTGGTAAATTTGCATTATTTGTGGTAAAATGTTTTGCGTTTTATGGATTTTAACTACATTTGTGGTCTAAAAACATGGAAAGATGAAGCCCGTAACAGAGAGAGAAATCCCTAAATTTATCGTCTCGAGAAGATATATATCTGTGCTGATAGCCTCCATTATTTTATTCTCAGTACTCTTCCTTGTGATCTACAAACCATTCTCTATGGCGGTATGGTTCGGCTCCTCACAGACTCTAAATTTCAGCTTTACCATCCTCTTCTACCTGAGTTCTATTGTGGTGCTTATCCTCAGCCGAACACTGATGTACACCATATACAATAGGTTGGATATTACGGTGATGACCTATATATGGTGGATTATGGCTGAGAACTTGGTTATCTCGCTGATATACACACTTATCACAGTTAATTTCTTCCCTTTGCCTGGCATTGCAACACCTACCTTAGCCACCAGAGCGCTAATGTGTGTTACTATTATCCTTGCGCTACCGAACGCCTTTGCGCTCTTCTACGCCGCATATTGTACTAAATGTGAGGAGCTTGAGGCATCACAATACCAGTACCAGCAGCTCGAAAAAGAGTTCCGTCTGCTTAATAGCCGTCAGCAAGATATGCGTGCAACAACCACTTCGCGTCTCGACACCCCAAAGATGATTAACCTCCACGATAACAATGGCACGCTACGCCTCTCTATAAACACCGACGCCCTCTATTACCTCGAATCGGAGGATAACTATATCAAGGTCTACTATAAACATAAGGAGCGCATTTTATCCTATATGCTACGCTGCCGTACCCGCAGCGTTGAGCAGAGCCTTAAGGAGACTTCAATGGTGCGTTGCCACCGCTCTTACATCGTAAATATCAATAAGATACAATTCTTAGAGGAGGATAAGCGTATGCACTACATCACGCTTAACGACAAATCGATAGGTAGAATCCCTGTCTCTAAAAGCTACTACGACAAGGTCCTCGCCTCGCTCAACGCGCTCCAGGACCAGCAGTCAAAGACAGAGATTATGGTGGACAATAGCGAGGAGCCTACTCGTGATGGTACGGCTCATTCTTAAGAATAGTGAAAGCTCTGTATAGTTGCTCGGTAAATATCGCACGCACTATCTGATGCGAGAAGGTCATTTTGGATAGCGATAGCTTGCTATTAGAGCGCTGATAGACAGCATCAGAGAAGCCGTAGGGACCTCCGATAACAAATACAAGGCGCTTAGTACCCGAAAGCATACGACGCTGAATCATATCTGCGAACTCTATAGAGCGATACTCTGCACCGTGCTCATCGAGGAGCATAAGGTGGTCTGAATCTGTTATGAGCTTTAGTATTGCCTCACCCTCAAGTCGCTTCTGCTCAGCCTCGGAGAGCTTCTTGGTATTGCGCACATCAGCTATTGTGGTGATCGCAAAGCGGACATAATGGTTTAGGCGCTTGGTGTACATCGTTACCAGAGCCTCAACCTCCTTCATATCGGTCTTGCCGACAACAATCAATTCGATATTCACTACTCTGAAACTGTTTTAGGTCGCATAATTGCGACGAGTACACCATTAGATAGTAGCAACATATTCTCAGCATCCATTTCGTAGTGCGTCACGCTCTCGATCACATCGAAGTATCTATTCTCCAACTCGAAGTTCTCGCAGAAACGGCGTGTAGAGCCAAGCTCGGCAAATGTAAGAGCACGCTTAGGAGTCACAGTATAGGTTGCTGTAAAGCGATTGCAGTCGCCCTGACCCGATACATTACCATTATCGTGGAGTAGCAACGTGTAGCAATCGCCACTTGCCGCCACCTCACGACCCATCATCTGTACAAGCTGCCACTCTGTGCCCACCAAAGGCTTCTCAAGCTTAGCGCGCTTACGGCAGTCGCAACACCCTATCATTAGAGCAGTTAAAAGTATGGTTGCAAAAAATAAAATAGCTCGTCTCATATAATATCACTAAATTATTCGTATATTTGTAGTCGGAACAAAGATAATACAAATCAATTAAAAAGTTATACGAAATGAAAAAAGTTATTGCATCACCATTGGCACCAAAGGCTGTTGGTCCATACTCACAGGCTATCGCACACGACGCAACTCTCTACATCTCTGGTCAGCTTCCTATCGACGGCGCTACCGGCAAGATGGCTGAGGGCGTAGAGGCTCAGACACGTCAGGCGTTGACAAACCTCGGTTACATCCTTGAGGAGGCAGGTTACTCTTTTGACAACGTCGCTAAGACAACAGTTCTTTTGGCTGACATCGCAGACTTCGCTGCTATGAACGCAATTTATGCTGAGTTCTTCACTGGCGACAAGCCTGCTCGCATCTGCTACCAGGTTGCAGCATTGCCTATGGGCGCATTGGTTGAGATCGACGCTATCGCTATTAAGTAGTTCTAAGCATCGTCTTACGAAAAAGGGGTTGACTTTCGAAAGTCAACCCCTTTAATATTTTACTCGTGCTGGGCACTACTCCCAAGCAAGTTTTGGGCACGATACACTCTTTGTTGTGCCATTTACGCTACCTGTCCAAGTCCAAGTATTGTTATACTGCCACATATCAGAGTACTCCGAGTAGCACTCCTGCATAAACGATGTGATATTTGTGCAGTGAGACTTGTTGTTGCTACCACCATTGCTCTTGATATTGTTTGTTGAGCAGCAATCATAACTTACAACACCGTAGCCCATTCCGTCAAAGTTGGTAAGGCTTGAGCTCATTGCAGTGTATGAGTGGTAGACGGGGTTACTAGCGGTGCTATTATATATATATCCACCTACAATGCCACCAACATTTTGTACAGCCTTGTAGGATGATGACACCGAACCTGTAGCATAACACGACACCACGATAGGTCTATCTGGATAGTAAGACTCAAGACCACCGATTATACCACCAGCTAAACCTGACTCAGTTACAATTTCTGTCGAAGCCTTGCACTCCATTACTGCTGCGTAGTGCATAGCTAAAGAGCCAACGATGCCACCAATACACTTATCTCCACTAACCTTGCCACTAAACGAGTTACACTCTAATACACCCTCGCCATATCCACAGATACCACCAACAGACTCACCTCCTGAGATATATGATGATACAACGCACTCCGTACAGCAACCACCACCTGCAATACCACCAACATTGGTGCTACCGCTAATAGTATTAGCCGATGATGCTGATAAGACCTCACATCCATAGACTGGAATGGCGTAATACTCTGGCATCTGAGAATTGTAATTGATATATCCAACGATACCACCAACATTATTGCCACCATTAATCTTAGAGTTACCATTTAGTATTACCTTGCAATTTAGGATAGCTGGTGATGAATCATTACTATCTACTTGACCAGCCAAAGCTCCAACTTTCTCACAGCCAGGAGCCTCAATTACAACGCCCTTGATTGTTAGATTTTTAACCTGCACATCATCACCACTAAAACCAAGATTAGAGAAGAAGCCCACGACATCCTCCTCTCTATTGATATAGAGATTTGAAATCACAAAGCCCTTACCATCCAACTTACCATTAAACTCAAATGGCTTCCAGTTCTTGTTGTCGAGGTTGATGTTGTTTGCAAGCACAAAGTGCTTTTTAGGGTAATCACGCATCAAGTTAAGCTGTGCGCCCGTCATAATAACGTATGGGTTCGAGGCTGAACCATTACCACCTGCAAACTCCTTTGCCTTAGAGCCATCCCACTTATCGCTATAAGCATCCTGCGTTGTAATTGCCACCTCGTTGCTGTACGATGTACCCGAGGCATTCACCGCGTATGCTCTTACATAGTATGTGGTGTAGGTCGAGAGACCTGTAATATCACTTATAAAATCGCCCACAGATGTAGTTGAGCCAAGCGTAGTCTTACTATCCGCAATTGTAGGGTTGTGCGATAGACTCCAACAGTGACCATAGCTTGTAATTATCTGACCACCAGTTGCCTCAACAGAGCCCTTAATAGTAAACGATGACTGGGTAAGGTTCGTGGCGTTAGATGCACATAACACTGTGGGAGTGGTTAGCTGCACCTTCTTGCACTTAACCACAAGGTTTACGGTGCCACTGCTCTTACCAGAATATTCAAAAATAAGGGTCTGAGCATACTCGCCATAGTTGAGGTTATTCTTGTCGATATTAATCACAATACTGCTTGTACTCTCAGGATATACAACACCCTGGGTAGAGCTCATGCTAATCCAGTTTGGGATATTGCTCACCTTGTATGAACACTCCGAATCGGTATTGTTAAATAACTGGATGGATTTTGTTGTATCCAAATCGCCAAAATCTACAAGTGTCTCCGAGAGTGCGAATGGCAACTTTGGTCTAAGTAACAATGTGGACTCGGTTATCTGACCCGATACCACAACCACCTTCTTCGACTCCTCAACATAGCCCGCCTTGCTGAATGCCAATGTGTACTCACCAGGTGTTAGACGGTTGAAATAGAAGACACCCTGATTATCAGTAACAGTCGTCTTACCCGATGGAATCAACGACACCTGACAGTTTTTAATTGAATGACCATCATTGTAGTCCTTAACTATACCCTGGATATCGCCAGTGAGGTCATATACATCTTTTGCGCAGCCACAAAGGACGATGAGGCATACGGCAAATATAAATCTCTTCATCTTATTAGTTCTTAGAAGGTTACCGACATCGCAACTCCCACAGAGTTGTTAGCCGTATATGGTGCTACGTTATATGACGTACCTCGCTTGCTAACCTTGACACGCTTCGCACCCTTAGTTAGGAAGGCATCGATAAGGTTATAAGCATAGATTGATGCAGCTGCTGCAATACAGATATTTCTACTTGTCTCCCAAGTATCTGCCAACGAGTTGTACTCAATAGCATGCTTAGGCTGCTCGTACATCTTTTTAATGTATGATGCGCGGGTATTTTCGCTAATGACAATACCACCAATCGCAGCAATCTCGGTTGCGAGTATAATACTACCCTTCACTGCATCACCCTTGTAGAATTGTCCAGCGCTTGGCACTACCGACAAGAATAACGCCTCTGGGTAGTTTGCTGTTACAACAATATTGTCTGCATAGCTACCACCTACCGAGCCGCGTGAGACAGCATAGAGGACATAGGTCTCGTAGCTACCATTGTGGTAATCCCACCACTCGTCGATAATTCTACATCCAATCTTTATCTCTTTGCCACGCTCCTCCGCAACAACCACCATCTCCGATTCACGGCTACCCTTAGAGCCATCAGTGGTAGTGGTGTTCTTGGTTACCTGCTTAAACTGAGAGTTGATCACCATACCATGCTCATCTTCCAACCTCTTCGAGAGGTTGATAAATGCCGACTGGTTAGCAGCCTCGAGAGAATAACCCACACCATGAGCCGAGACAAAGAAATATGTATCTGTCTCGGGCTCTGGTAGTTGATTTGTCACCCACTTTGGCTTCAGTCTCTCAGAACGAGATTGCGCCTGAGTAGCACCTACGCATAAAGCCGATAGTAGGAGTGAGAGTGTAAAGAGCGATATTAATCTCTTCATACTTTCAGCAAGATTTAGTAGTTATACTGGTTGTACTGATTATACTGCACACCCTCTTTCTTCTGATACTGCTCCTGCTGATTATACATATTGTTTTGCTGATTCTCCTGCAATTTGTAGTCGTAATACTGCTGATCCTTCTGCAAATTGTAGTTCTGCTGCTGCTGAATACTCTGCTGATTCTGCTGGAACTGCTGATTCTGCTGTTGCATCTGCATATTCTGCTCAGCCTGACGCTTCTGCATCTCGGCATTTGTACCAGTACGCATTAGACGAATCTCCTCGCGAGCCTTGTGAGCCTCGGCGCGGAAATCCTGCGCATTCTGAATGGCATTCTGAACATCCATCTGGCTAAGTAGAGCATTTGTTGCAGACTCTGTATCCATAGTTACGCACATATCGCACTGCACACCATTATCAAGCTCCTTATACTTTACAAGAAGAATCTTCACACCTCTCAAGTCACCCTCAGAGAAACGCACCTGATCGCTCTGATTTACTCTCTCCTGGTGGTTTACGCCATTCTTCTGTACGCCGATGTTTGTTCTATTAGAGAAGTCCGACGCCCATAGGTTAAGAATTCTATTAAGCTCACCCTCGGCATTGATACGAGCAGCATCACGCGCAGCCTCCTTGTCAAAGCCTGTACCAACACCGTATGCACGAATATCATTATCGGTCCACTGCATTGAGAGATACTCGCAAGGATTCTCCTGCACCAACATCATCTGCTCCATACGAATAATATCCTCTGGTGTCATTGGCTGTGGAGGATACTGCTGTGGAGGATACTGCTGTGGAGGATACTGCTGTGGAGGATACTGCTGATACTGCTGTGGAGGATACTGCTGATACTGCTGCGGAGGGTACTGCTGATACTGCTGTGGTGGGTACTGCTGGTACTGCTGCGGAGGGTACTGCTGGTACTGCTGCGGTGGATACTGCTGACCCTGCTGTGGAGGGTACTGCTGCTGGTACTGCTGTGGAGGATACTGCTGCTGGTACTGCTGACTCTGCTGCTCGTACTGCTGCTCGTACTGCTGCTCATACTGCTGCTCCTGCTTCTTTTGCTTGCGAGATCTCTGAGCCGAAGCTGGAACTACAAATGCCATCACCAAGAATAGGCAAGCGATAAAACGGATAGTTTTCATAATTAGTAGTATTATTTATTTGTTATTGTTCAAGTATACAACAGATCTATCATTGCAAAGTTAATAAAAATTTTTCTATATAATACCTATTTTGTGAAATAGTGGGTCTATAAATAGTAATGATGCCGAAAGCATTGCTCTTGGCATCATTACTATTTTAACTCTCTGCTACCAGCCTCCTAAAGCAAAAACATACTCTTCCACATTATCACAAATACCCTTTCCGAGCAGTATGCGTGAAAAACCCAAGAGGTAAACATCACGACTGACGCTAATAGTGCAGTGAAAAGTCTCTTCATAGTAGCATTATTTTATGGTATGATTAATCTTTTATCTACCCCAACTCTCTCTATCCAACGAACGGTAGCCTATGGCCTCGGAGATATGGTGTGATTCGATTTTTGCCTTACCCTCGAGGTCGGCAATTGTGCGCGCAACCTTGATGATACGATCGTAGGCTCGAGCCGAGAGGTTGAGGCGTGCCATGGCAAACTCCAATAGCTCGGAGCACTCCCTATCCAACGGAGCAAACTCTCGCAACATCGAGCTATTCATCATAGCGTTGCAGTGAATGGTCAGACCCTCAAATCTCCGGCGCTGAATCTCGCGTGCTGCAACAACGCGGCGACGTATCTCGCTACTCGACTCCACTGGCTCGTTGCTCGACATCGCCGATATCGATACTGGCACAACCTCTATGTGCATATCTATTCTATCCATCAGTGGACCAGAGACATGCGACATATAGCGATGCACCGCTGCAGCAGAGCAAGTACACTCCTTCGTAGGGTGATTATAGTAGCCACAAGGGCAGGGATTCATCGAGGCTATAAGTGTAAAATTGGCCGGATAATCGACCGAGTACTTAGCGCGCGATATATTTATATGCCTATCCTCCAATGGCTGACGCAACACCTCCAAGACATTGCGACCAAACTCGGGCATCTCATCCAAAAAGAGCACACCATTATGTGCCAACGAGACCTCGCCAGGCTGTGGCGACTGACCGCCACCTATAAGTGCTACTTGTGATGTTAGATGGTGTGGTGCACGGAAGGGTCGCTGCGATATAAGCCCGCGATGCGAGCCAATCTTACCAGCCACGGAGTGTATCTTCGTTGTCTCCAAAGCCTCATCCAAGGTCATAGGGGGCATAATCGTTGGCATACGGCGCGCAAGCATAGTCTTACCCGAGCCTGGGGCACCCACCATAATAACATTATGACCACCTGCAGCGGCAATCTCCAATGCTCGCTTAACATAGGCTTGACCCTTTACATCTGCAAAGTCCTCGGCATACAACTCCTCGCCAATAGCCTCATTATCAGAAGGGATATACTCTGTTACGATATATGGCTGACGACCCTGAAGAATCTCGCAAAGCTCCAACAACGACTTTATACCGATACACTCTACCCCCTCAACAATAGCACCCTCAGCGCAGTTCTCCTCAGGCATAAATACACGCTTAATTCCTCTATCACGCGCCAAGGCTACCAACGACAACACACCCTTCACTGGGCGCAGAGTACCATTTAGTGAGAGCTCACCGATAAACATCGAACCCTCGATAAGGTCCGACACAATCTGCTCTGTTGCGATAAGGATACCAACTGCAATAGGCAAATCATATTGCGAACCCTCCTTGCGTAGGTCTGCAGGGGCAAGGTTCACAACAGTCTTCTTAGCCAAAAGCTTATAACCAGAATTTTCAAAGGCTGCCTGTATGCGCTCCTGACTCTCCTTAATGGTATTATCCGGAAGACCAACGATAGAGAGACCTATGCCACCGCCAGCAACATTAACCTCGGCAGTGACCTCAACAGCCTCAATACCAGCTATTGCACCTGTATTTATCCTTACAAACATATATTATTAAAATGGAGAGTCATCGAAATTTGAGCGACCAGGCATTGGCGACTGAATATCAAACTCACTCGCTCCACCCGAGAAGCCACCTCCCATACCAGCTGGTGGAACACCCATAGCAAAGCTACCTGCCGAGCCATAATCGTCATACTCCTCTTTCGACGTGTAGGTTTCACGACCGCCCATAACAGAGGCTGTAACCGACGAGTCGGCATCGGCAAACTTCGCCTGCTCCTTGATAAAGCGCAATGGCACATCTGTTACCTCACCGTTACGGTGCTTAGCGATGATAATCTCAGCGATACCTGCTGTTGGCAGACCACTTTCTGTTGTTGTAAGACCGTAGTACTCAGGACGGTGGATAAATGCTACCACATCGGCATCCTGCTCGATAGCTCCCGACTCTCGAAGGTCCGAAAGCTGTGGTCGCTTGCTACCGCCACGGTTCTCCACGTTACGACTTAGCTGCGAAAGTGCGATGATTGGCACATTCAACTCCTTAGCAATAGCCTTCAACGTACGAGAGATAAGCGACACCTCCTGCTCACGATTACCGCGTGTCTCTGGAGTTGCTGCGGTCATAAGCTGTAGGTAGTCGATAATGATAAGTTTTATATCGTGCTGCGTCTTCAATCGACGAGCCTTTGAGCGAAACTCATATACCGAGAGGGCTGGAGTATCATCTACAAACAGAGGTGCACGGCCAAGATCTACCGTATTTGCCTCGAGGTGCTTCCACTGCTCTGCAGTGAGGTTACCCGTACGCAAATCCTTAGAGTTAAGCTGTGTCTCGGCAACAATAAGACGATTCATCAACTGTACCGATGACATCTCCAGAGAGAAGAAGGCTACTGGAGTCTTAAACTCTACCGCCATATTTCGCGCCATAGTAAGCACGAAGGCGGTCTTACCCATAGATGGTCGCGCCGCGATGATAATAAGGTCGGATGGCTGCCAACCGAGGGTGATGCTATCAATATCGGTGAAGCCCGAACGCACACCGTTGTACTCGCCCGCAGTCTTTGCCGCCTCCTCAATCTGCATCAATGCCTTACGCAAGATATCGGACGCCGCCTGCACCGAGCGCTTTACATTACCCTCCGAGACGCGGAATATCTCCTGCTCAGCAAAGCCGATAAGCTCGGTTACATCTATCTCCTCGTCGTAGGAGCGACGCTGAATCTCGGTAGCTGAGCGTATCAACTCGCGCTGCACATACTTCTGCGCGATGATCTTGGCGTGGAACTCAATATGCGCTGCCGAAGCCACCTTCTGCGTAAGCTCCGCCATATATGGAGCACCGCCCACCTTTTGAAGTAGCTTCTTAGCCTTCAAATGCTCAGTTACGGTGAAGAGGTCGATAGCCTTCATCTCTATCGACAACTCCTGGATAGCCTGGAATATTATACGGTGCTCCTCAAGGTAGAAGGTCTCCGCCTTGACATACTCCTGTACATCAATAATGGCATCCTTCTCGAGCATCAACGCACCCAATACCGCCTGCTCAAGCTCTATTGCCTGTGGTGGTACGGTAGCATCCAAGCCTGTCAACTCAGCAAATGCCTCACTATTTTTCTCCGAAGATTTCCTATATTGTTTCGCCATACGCTCCTCTATCTTATTTCAAAACATCCACAAAATTAACTATTTTTCCGAGAACGCGACCTATTTCTTCTCCACATTTTATCATTATTTGTTACAAGTTATAAACAACTCAGTGTTCATAAAGTAGCTACACCTCTACGATTTTAGAAAAAAAAGCACTATCTTTGCTAAAACTTATAATCACAAAATGAATAGAATAACCAACTCGAAAATTGTTACCTTCGTGGCAACAACATTGCTCCTGTTTGGAGTCTCAATACCACAGCAGGCAAAGGCTGCCGAACCTTATAATAATGCATTTAAAATCACATTCCTATCGTGGTCTACTGGTAGTACAAAGATCTCATACGAAAGGGCACTACCTGAGAAGAAGCAGAGTGCTGAGATTTGCACAAGCCTTATATCTGCTGGCTACGACAAATATCAGAATGACCCGCTTGGCTTCACCCTTCGTTATAGCCACAAATTCTTTGTAGGCAACTACGATATTAATAAACCGCTACAGGGAGCATACCTTCGTCCTGAGATTATCTACTCGGACTATAAATATACCCACTCCATAACTGGCGCTCGCACTCCTGCGCGTATGTGTGCGTTGCTTGGTACAGCAGGATACCAGCACTGCTTTGGTCACTTTGTTGTGGATGGCTGGGTAGGTGGTGGATATGCCTTTGGTCGCGCATCAGAGACGGGTTATCACCACGGCTTCCAGCTCTGGAAGTGGTTTGGTAAGCGCAACGATAATATTGCGTTAAGTTTCAGTATTAGAATAGGTTACATCTGGTAATATACTTCATTTATGGAATTTTTAAAGACTCTTGGAGCATCATTGCTCGCGTGGATTATTGGCTTTGGTCTACTAATTTTTGTTCTTATAGGTATGGTAGTTGGAGCTCTCTCCTCCCTTCCTACGGATAGTACCACAGTATCAAATAATAGTGTCCTATACCTCGATTTTAATACCCCTATTGTAGATGCTCCAGCAACATCGCTCTTCTCCTCTATCGACTCTTCGATGAATATAGTTGAGCCTATTACAATGTTGCAGCTACTTGCTACATTGGAGCGTGCTGCTGAGGATGACAGAATCGAGGGTATCTGCATTGCACCTTCGGGTGACTATCCACTATCGTTGGCAAACATTGAGGAGCTACGCACAGCGTTAGAGATATTTAAACTATCGGGAAAGTTTGTCGTAGCATTCGACGATACATATACTCAGTCTGATTACTATCTAAGTTCTGTTGCCGACCTAATTATTGTAAACCCTGAGGGTAGCGTAGATTGGCGTGGTGTGGGTATGAGCAACATATTCTATAAGAATTTGCTCGACAAGCTCGGCATCGGTGTCGATATCTTCCGCCCAACCTCTTGCAAGTATAAGAGTGCTGTAGAGCCATTCTTCCTCACAAAGATGTCGGATGCCAACCGTAAGCAAAATCAGGAGCTTGTAGAGTCGTTGTGGCAGAGCATCTGCGAGGATATTGCCCACAGCCGTGGTTTAAATCCTGAAGAGTTAAAGCAATATGCTAAGGATTTATCTATCGCCTCGGTTGAGGATGCCTTGGAAGCTGGCATGGTAGATATGGTTGCCTACGAGGATACGCTCTATAATATATATAAGGGGTATGGTCTGAATAATGTCAACAAAATCTCGCTTGACGAATACGTTATGTGTCAGCCTACCACCTATTCTGCAAATATTGATAGCAACAACTTCACATACGAGAAGGCTCCAATGTTGGCTATCATATATGCCGATGGTGAGATTGTAGATGGTAATAAGTATGAGGATAATGCTGTCTACGGTTCACGCCTTGCTGATGAGTTACGTGCAGCGCGTCTAAACCAACAGACTAAGGCTGTTGTAGTACGTGTAAACTCACCTGGTGGCTCAGCCCTTGCTTCGGAGATTGCATGGCATGAGATGAAGCTTCTTCAGGAGGTTAAGCCTGTGGTTATATCTATGGGAGGTATGGCAGCAAGTGGTGGTTACTATATCTCTGCTCCTGCCGACTATATCTTTGCCGATAAATCTACCTTGACTGGCTCTATTGGTGTCTTTGGTGTACTTCCAAACTATGGCTCTTTCCTCGAGAAGCGTCTCGGTATCACCTTCGACTCTGCAGCTACATCGCCAAATGCTATAGGACTCGCAGGCATCAAGCCCCTTACGGCAGATGAGCGCAAAAATTTGTCGCAGAGCGTAGATAGAATTTACGAGGTATTTACCGAGCATGTTGCCGAGGGTAGAAATATGGAGATTAGCGAGGTATTGAATATTGCCGAGGGTAGAGTATGGAGTGGTACTATGGCTCAGGAGATTGGTCTTGTAGATGAAATTGGAGGTCTACACTTAGCAATTATCAAGGCAGCAACTTTAGCCGATATAGAGGATAATTTCAAGATTTATGAGTATGTAGCTCCACGCTCTCCATTTGAGGAGTGGCTCAACTCTTCGGCATTAGTGATGGCTAAGAATTTGGGTATCGACTATAATGTCTATGGCGAGGAGCTTCGTGAGATTATCAGCCAGATGCCAGTGCTTACTTCGATGTCGGGTGTTAGAACACAGCACTTTGGCAATATGAAAATTGAGTTTTAACTAAAAGATATATAGTGTATGAATGAGAAGTTAGAGGAGTTATTGTGTAGCATTATACATCCCGAGACAGAGCGCAACATTGTAGATAGTGGTTTTGTAGATCGTGCCGATTTGGGTGAGGATGGCTCAGTGGCTATCACTCTACGTTTTCAGAAGGCTCGTGACCCTTTTGCGCAGAAGATTAAGCGCCAGGTTGAGGAGCTTATGGCAAAAAGTTTCCCTGAGAGCAATTGTATGGTTATCATCCGTGAGGCAGCACCTAAGCCACGCCGTCAGGAGAATCCAACTACCACTACCGATATTTGCCGTGTTATTGCTATAGCATCGGGTAAGGGTGGTGTTGGTAAGTCTACTGTTACTGCCAACCTTGCTGTAGCATTGCGTCAGAGGGGTTATAATGTAGGTATTGTGGATGCTGATATTTATGGTCCTTCGCAGACTAAAATGTTTGGTGTTGAGGGTTATGTTCCAGATGCTGAGCGTGATGAGAATGGTAACGACTTTATCATTCCAGCGCAGTCGTACGGTATTAAGATTATGTCTATCGGCTTCTTTATTCGTCCTACAGATGCTCTTATGTGGCGTGGTGGTATGGCAGTTAATGCGTTGCATCAGCTTATTCACCAGACTCGTTGGGGTAAGTTGGATTACTTATTGGTGGACCTTCCTCCAGGAACAGGAGATATTCACCTCTCGATTATCAACGAGCTTAAGATTTCTGGTGCTGTTATAGTATCTACTCCTCAGCAGATTGCTGTTGCGGATGTAGTACGTGGTGTTGAGATGTTCCGCCACGAACAGGTTAACATTCCTGTTTTAGGTATTGTTGAAAATATGGCATGGTTTACTCCTGAGGAGCTCCCAGACAATAGATACTATATCTTTGGCAAGGGTGGTGCTAAGAGGTATGCTGAGCAGGTTGGTGTTGACCTTTTGGGTGAGGTACCTATTATCCAATCTATCATGGAGGGTGGTGACGAGGGTCGCCCTGCTGGTAACTTCGATCCACGTGTAGAGAAATACTATGCTGAGATTGCTGCAACCATTGTTAACAAACTCCCTGCTGAGTGTTAATAGTGACGTTGAAAAAAGTTAAGTAATTTTTGAAAAATAGATTTGCAACATTAGGGACGGTCGTTGTATATACGGCCGTCTCTTTTTTGCAAGCAAAAGGCAATAATTTTCTATCAACATCTAAAACCCCACTTTCACCCTCACAATAAACACCACGTGTTAATAATTATTTAATGTTAATATGTTTAAATAGTTATAAACAATTGTTTATTCTACTATTTATATTATTGATTTTCAATTAATTATATAATAAAAATAATGAACAAAACAAAAAATAAATGTCAATAACATCAAACATTAACACTTATTAACACAATTAACAGAGATTATTATTATTTTGTTTTTTATTTAATATATATAAAGTATAAAAAGAATAAAAAATATATTGTTGACAAGTTGGGTGGGTGGACGAAATTTTTGGCAAAGGTGGGCTCTTTGATGGGTAATATGCGTTGTCTTAGACAACGCTAACATCATAGAGTTTTGTCGTTGCTTATAACCGTTGTTATAAATAGTGAAGATTATATCGTTGTAGATTAAGACCTTTAAATAAAAAAAAATTAGTATATTTGCATAATTTTAGGCTAAACGTTGTTTTTATGCAAATAGCTAATAGTAAATTAGAGGAGCTTAAAACTATGCTCCAAGAGCCCAAAAACATAGTTATCCTATCACATACCAATCCTGATGGTGATGCTATAGGATCTTCGTTGGCTTGGGCAGAAATACTCAGAAGCCAAGGTCACACAGTAAATTGTGTTGTGCCTAATAGATATCCATACTATTTGGAGTTTATGCCAGCAATCAGCACTATGCTCCTATACAAGGATGATAAATTGGGTATTGTGGATAGTGTAATCAAGGCTGCGGATATAATCTTCTGTCTCGACTTCCACACAATGACACGCTTGGATGGTCTTGGTGAGGTCATTGGTGAAAATAAGCACGCAAAGCGCGTACTCATAGATCACCATTTGGATCCTAACAATGACTTCGACCTTATGATATCATACCCAGAGGCTTCGAGCACATGCTACCTTGTGGCAACAATCATAAAGGAGTTATATGGCGAGGAGGTATTTACTCAGTCTATTGCAGAGAATCTCTTTGTGGGAATGATGACAGATACAGGTAATTTTGCCTTTTCTAATATAACACCAGAGCTCTTCCGTATGGTGGCAGTGTTGGCGGCAACGGGTATTAGTATCCCTACTATCCATAACAATGTCTACAACTCATTCACCGAGGGTCGTGCTCGTCTATTTGGTTATGTTATAAACCGTAAGATGAAGATATTTCACAATGGCACCGTGGCCTATATGTCGCTTACAAGTGATGAGCTTAAGCGCTTCTGGTTCCAACAGGGTGACTCAGAGGGCTTTGTGAACTATCCGCTTACAATTAAGAAGATGAAGATATCGGCAATATTTACCGAGCATACCGACAATATCCGTGTGTCGTTGCGCTCACGTGGTGATATAGATGTAAATATCTTCGCTCAGCGTTACTTCAATGGAGGTGGTCATAAGAATGCTGCAGGCGGTAAGTCGTTTATGTCGATGGAGGAGACAATTAAACACTTTGAGGAGTCAATAAAGGAGTATAGCCGTGAGGGTCATATTTAATTATCCTAACGGTATAAACCTTTAAGTTATTGAGAGTTAAGAAAAAAGTAAAAAATAGTAAAAATGTTTAAAACCTATTTCCGACTACTTGGCTTTGCAAAGCCGCTAAGTCGCTACACTATCCCATATTTTATTTTTGCTGCGCTGCACGCATTGTTTAATACGTTTAACTATGCGATGATTATCCCTATCCTAAACGCAATGTTTAATTCGGCTGGAGGATTTATCTTCGAACCAGTATATGAGCTATCAGATCTAACTATTAATGAGGAGGGTTTAAATACAGTGATTTCGTATATCTACACCCACATGTTTGGTGAGGAGTTCGTGCAGATGAAATTCCTCGGTATGCTTGGTGGTGTGTTGGTATGTATGAACCTCTTTAGTAACCTCTTCCGTTATGCTGCTGCAATGACTGTTGAGAACCTAAGAATCAACACTTTGCGTCGTATGCGTAACGAGATGTTTGCAAACGTGGCAAATATGAACGTGGGCTACTTCAGCAACCAGCGTAAGGGTGATATTATGTCGAAGATTACCCAGGATGTTATGGTTGTTCAGTACTGTATTACCAATACTCTTCAAGTAGCATTCCGTGATCCACTTCTTATCATTGGTTATATGACCTTGATGATTGGTATCTCATGGCAGTTGTCACTCTTTGCTGTACTCTTCCTCCCTATCGTGGGTTTAGTGATTGGTCGTATCGTTAAGCGTCTTCGTCACCCAGCAAAGCGTGGTCAGGAGCGTATGGCAGACTTGGTATCTGTTGTTGATGAGTCGTTGGGAGGTATTAAGATTGTTAAGGGTTACAACGCTACAAACTTCATTGTAGATAAGTTCAAGAGAATCAATGCCGATATGTCGCGCTTGATACTCTCTATGGCACGTCGTCAGCAGTTGGCATCGCCTATGAGTGAGTTCTTGGGTCTTACAGCCGTAGCCTTGATCTTGGTATTTGGAGGTAAGCTTGTGGAGAGTGGTATTGTTACAGGTGCTGGATTCATCGCCTTCGTAGCAGCCTTCTCGCAGATTACACGTCCTTTGCGTTCATTTATCGACCAGTTTGCCAATATCAACCAGGGTGTGGCAGCAGGTGAGCGTATCTTCACTATTATTGATGCCGAGAATGAGGTTAAGGATAAGGAGAATGCCATCCAGTTCGAGGGCTTGAAGGACTCTATTGAGCTTCGCAATGTGGAGTTCTCGTACGATGGTGATAGAAAGGTTATCAAGGGTGTAAACCTTAAGATTAAGCGTGGTGAGACTATTGCTTTGGTGGGACCATCGGGTGGTGGTAAATCTACACTTAGTGAACTTATACCACGTTTCTACGATGTAGATGCTGGTGATGTATTGTTCGATGGTGTATCAGTTAAGGATTATAAACAGGAGTCGCTTCGTGCAAAGATGAGTATTGTATCTCAGGAGACAGTTCTCTTTAACGATACTATCGAGGGTAATATTCTTATGGGTCGTCCTACAGCTACACACGAGGAGGTTGTTGAGGCTTCTAAGGTGGCTAATGCTCACGGCTTTATTATGGATAGCACCGAGGGCTACGATACTAATATTGGTGACCGCGGTACAAAGCTATCGGGAGGTCAGCGTCAGCGACTCAGCATTGCTCGTGCGGTGTTGAAGAATCCTGAAATTTTGATTCTCGACGAGGCTACATCGGCACTCGACACCGAGAGCGAGAAGCTTGTACAGGATGCCCTTACAAACCTTCTTAAGGGTCGTACCTCTATTGTTATTGCACACCGTCTAAGCACTATCTATAATGCCGATAGAATATATGTTATCGACGAAGGTTGTGTAGCTGAGGAGGGTACACATAGCGAGTTGTTGGAGAAGGGTGGAATTTATGCCCACCTTATCGAGATGCAGAGCTTCACTTAGTAGTGATGAAAAAGGCTATTATCATAGGAGCATCTTCGGGTATTGGTCGTGCTGTGGCATCGTTGCTTGTTGAGCGCGGCTGGCATATTGCTATCACGGCGCGTCGTAGCGAGGCATTAGACGAGCTTAGAGTGATGTATGGTGCTGACCGTGTGATGACCCTACCTATGGATGTTACTAAGGCGGAGGCTACAGCGCAACTTGATACTCTTCTAAACGATTTTGGTGCTCCCGATCTATTCTTCTACGCCTCGGGTATAGGTGGTCAAAATCGCGAACTTGATATAGAGAAGGAGTTGGATATAATACGTACCAACTGCGAGGGTATGGTGCGTGTTGTGGACCACTTCGTGAACTATGTGCGCCAAAGTAAGGAGTATAACAAGCGCCATAAGGCACATATCGCTGTTATCACCTCGGTTGCTGGTACGCGTGGTATAGGTACTGCGGCAGCATATTCGGCATCTAAGGCTATGCAGAGCGAGTATATCACTGCCCTATCGCAGCTATGCTCTATGGAGAATATCCCAGCCCGCTTCACTGATATACGCCCAGGATTTGTTAAGACGGCTATCCTTAATCCTGAGAAGCACTACCCTATGCTTATTAGTGTTGAGCGCGCAGCACAACATATCCTACGCGGTCTTAAGCGTAGAAAAAGAGTCTTGATATTCGACTGGAGATTTAAGCTTTTGGTTCTCTTCTGGCATCTTATCCCACGTTTTGTATGGGAGAGGCTAAGCATTAAAAACTAAGGCTCGAAATTACATCTTAAGGCTATAGGCGTCGGTCTACCATCTTTTATCTTTTGTATCATCACATCGAGGTATCGTTGGATGTCGTTGCGTAGCTGCTTATATAGTGGCGAGTCGGTGTAGTTCTCATTATCGAGTAACACATCCTTTATAGAACGAAGGGTGTTGGTGTAGTTCTGCAACTCATTTTTAAGAGCTATACCCGTAACCTTCGAGTTATGAATCTTGGCTATTGAGAGCTGACGAAGCTTATCACATACCGATGTAAGTAGCGGCATCACCACATTATCCATTAAGGTGTGACCATGCATATATAGGTAGCAGTTATCCTTTGTCACGCCGCGCTTCTCCAACTCAATAGATAGGTCATCTAACCTGTCGCTTATATCGGGATTATCACTACGCAAAGCCTCGCATCTGCGTTCTACGTTACGCTGTAGCCACGCCAAGCTACTCTCGCCATTGTGGCGTATATCGACATAATTTAGACGTACTGAGGCACGAAATTCTGCGAGGGTAAAGATATTCTCTCTATGATGCTCCGCAGAGTATAGATACCATATAAATAGAGGGTATATAACCTTTGAATACTCCGCCATAAAACGTACAAAATCGAAGATGCGGGTATCATTCTTTGTAGCCTTCACGCAGACATTATGTAAAGATGGCGCATAGCATAGGTAGTTCTCGGTGGCGTAGGTGTATGTATGAAACATATTCTTTGCCTCCAATACCCTTTTAGATTGCTCTGTAGAGCCATTAAAGAGGTAGTCGAAATCGGAGTCTATACATAGCAATGTATCATCCTCGCTGCAGTGCCCTAACATCGATAGTAGGACCTGCTTACCCTTTGGCAAGTCGTCACGATTGGGCACAGAGATCTCGAAACGAAGATATGGATTTTTAAAGTGGTCGAAAATACCTCTCCAAAATGCCACATCCTCATACCCCTCGACATATACCCTCACCAAGTACCTGTCATCCTCTGGTGGGAGAATATCGGGTAATTTGTTGGGGTTATACCAGTCCAACTCTTTGCCTCTTCTATATCGTTTCTTTGTATTCACGATGGTAAAGTTACAAAATTTTTATAACTTTGACCAATAATTTTTGAAAATATATGGCAAACGATTGGAAAGATAGATTGGGTGTAGTCTTCTCTACAAACCCAAATTTTGCATACGATACCGCCTCTGATGAGAGCGAGACTACCCTACCACCCGCTAAGCAAAACCTTAAAGTGTGGCTCGACCGCCTTAAGGGTGGACGTGTAGCCACCGTAGTGCGCGGTTTTGTAGGCTCTCAAGATGATCTTGCCGAGCTTGGCAAAGAGCTTAAAAAGAGTTGTGGCGTAGGTGGCACTGCTAAAGATGGCGAGATAATCATCCAGGGCGACCACCGCGATAGAGTTGTCGAACTACTCACCAAAGCGGGGTATAAAACTAAGCGCGCCGGCGGGTAATTTCTTGTGATAAAGGGTCATTCTCGACCTCTCAATCATTGCCCCAAATGGGAAATACGTCAAGTATGTCCCATCTGCCAGTTTTCGTGTCAGAGCCAAATCTGACCCCTTCTGACAAGAAATTCGGTTGTGGTGCTAATATCGGTTGAGTGTGTCCTTCTGACAAGAAATTAGGTTGTGGTGCCCTGTATGTTCATTTGTCGCTTGGCACACGCGAAACTATTACTAATTACTCTCTACTAATTACTAATTATTTATGCCCCTTCTGACAAGATATTTGGGTCGTGGTGCTAATATCGGTTGAGTGTGTCCTTCTGACAAGAAATTTGGGTCTCGCGCTTGGGAAGTTTTTTTTTGAGACCACAGAGACGAAAGAGACGAGAGAGACGACAGCGAAACAGAGTATCAAAAATTCTCTCTGTTGTCCCTGTTGTCCCAGCCGTCTCTAAATAATCAACCTCTCGCGCGAAGCGCACCACACTTCTCAGTTTTCACTTTTCAGTTTATAAAAAAAGTGTCCAACAAAACTGCTGGACACTACTCTTATAAACCAAAGGTCTGTTTACACAGTCATTACCTCTTTCTCCTTCTTCTCCAACTCGGCATCGAGTACCTTGGTGAACTTCTCAAGGAGCTTCTGTACCTTATCCTCACCATCCTTCTGCTCGTCCTCAGACATGCCCTCCTTCTGAGCCTTCTTGAATGCCTCAACAGCATCACGGCGTGCGTTACGGAGGCTGATACGTGCAGTCTCGCCCTCAGCCTTAACCTTCTTAACGATCTCCTTACGGCGCTCCTCAGTAAGAGGTGGCATAGAGAGGCGGATATGCTCGCCATTGTTTGATGGTGTAAGACCGATATTTGAGTCGATGATAGCCTTCTCGATAGGGCGAATCATATTCTTATCCCAAGGCTGGATAAGGATAGTCTTAGCATCTGGCACTGTGACACTCGCAACACCTGAAACAGGAGTCTGTGAGCCATAGTAATCGATAAATACACCGTTAAGAACATTAACAGATGCCTTACCTGCGCGGAGGTTTAGCAACTCCTCGGCAAGGTGATCAACGGCGCGCTGCATGCGGTCGGTTGCCTCGTTTAGAATAGTCTTGGTATCCATAATAGTCTTTTTTATATTGTTTTACTTTAATGCCTCAACAATAGCGTTGTCAATAGCCTTAGCAATCTCCTCGTCGTAGCCAACGCCTACATATACAACCTTGCCATCCTTGCCTACAACAACACTGCGTGGGATATAGTTCGATGCGTACTTCTTGTAGATAGACTGATCTCTATCCAAGCCAACAGGGAAGGTGTAGCCCATCTTCTCGATGAAGTTCTCCACAGTTTTGACCTCCTCACCGCGTGAGATAGGAAGCACCACAAGATCCTTACCAGCGAAGCGGTCGATAACATCCTTCTGCATGTGCGATAGCTCCTGACGGCATGGAGGGCACCATGTAGCCCAGAAGCTTACCAAAACCACCTTACCACGAAGCTGTGACAGTGTTACGCTTGAGCCATCGAGCATCTGAACGGTGAAGTCTGGTGCTACATCGCCAGCGTGGATAAGTGTTGTTGCCTCGATATCATCCTGTGCTGTAGGAGTAGCGCTATTTGTAGCTGTAGCCTCCACTGGCCAGAATATAATAGCCACTACAAGGGCTATAAGCACTAAAAGTAGTGCCGAGAGCGTGAGCGTTGAGCCACGCTTCTTATAAGTTTTTTTAATAGCCATAATCGGTTGTGTATTAAGGTGTTAAATTAAAGTGTTACAATAGTTCCAATATTCTCACCTGCAACCACCTTCTCAAGGTTACCCACGGTATCCATATCGAAGACTATTAGCGAGAGATGGTTCTCGCGGCATAGTGTGAATGCTGTCTGATCCATAACCTTTAGGCGACGTGCGATGACCTCGTCGAAGGTAATGGTATCGAACTTTGTGGCTGTAGGATCCTTCTCAGGGTCTGCAGTGTAGATTCCATCTACGCGAGTACCCTTGAACATAACCTCTGCTTCAATCTCTATGCCACGAAGTGCCGATGCTGTGTCGGTTGAGAAATATGGATTTGATGTACCACCGCCGATGATAACAACATAACCTGCCTCGAGGTACTCGATAGCCTTAGCCTTAGAGTAGTACTCGCCGATAGGCTCCATACGGATAGATGTCAAGACCTTAGCCTTTACACCTGCCGACTCCAATGCAGACTGCAACGCAAGCGAGTTGATGATTGTTGCGAGCATACCCATCTGGTCGCCCTTCACGCGGTCGAAGCCACGACCAGCGCCCTGGATGCCACGGAAGATGTTACCGCCACCGATGACAATACCAATCTGCACACCCTGCTCCACAGCTTGTTTAATCTGCTGTGTGTAACTATCGAGTACCTCTGTCGAGAGGCCCTTGCCGCTCTCTCCTGCGAGCGATTCGCCGCTGAGTTTGAGCAATATGCGTTTATATTTCATACCTTTTGTTTGGTTGTTATTTCTTATGTGGGCGCACTACGCCACGTTATCGGTTACGAATATACGACATTTTTTTGTTAAAAACTCCCTTCTTCTCAACTTTCTTGGTATCTTTGTGGTAATTATTGCGTTTGAACGTGGAAAAACAAGAATATAAATATCTCGATAGGGTTAATTCGCCAGCCGACCTCAAAGCGCTCGCCCTTGAAGAGCTCCCCGCCTATTGTGCCGAGGTGAGGGATTGGATTGTGCGCTGCTGTGCCACCAATCCGGGCCACCTATCGTCGAGTCTTGGTGCAGTGGAGATAGCCGTTGCACTGCACTATGTCTATGATTTTCCACAAGATAGCATCGTGTGGGACGTGGGGCACCAAGCCTATGCCCACAAGATTATCACGGGCCGCCGCGAAGCTTTCGCCACCCAGCGTACAAAGGGTGGCATTGGTGGTTTTCCGCGTATGAGCGAGGGCGACTCGTTTGGTGCGGGCCACTCGTCGGTCTCCATTTCGGCAGCCTTTGGTATGGCCGAGGCGGCACGTATGACGGGAGAGGAAAAGAGTGTGGTCGCCGTCATTGGCGATGGCGCACTCACGGGCGGTCTTGCTTTTGAGGGCCTCAATAATGCGGGGGCCTCTCAAACAGACCTCCTTGTGATTCTCAACGACAACCGCCAGAGTATCGACACCAATGTTGGCGCACTGCGTAAGCACCTGCTGCGCATCACCTCCTCGCACAAATATAACCGTATGAAGCGCCGCGTGTGGGATGGTATGAGCCTCACTCCACGCCTGCGCCGCTTGGTACAGCTTGCGGGCCGCACCATCAAACGTGGTCTGCTCAACCAGAGCAACCTCTTCGAGAGCCTCAACCTGCGCTACTTTGGCCCCACCGACGGCCACGACGTGGAGAGCTTGGTTAAGACCTTTGCTCGCCTAAAAGACATACGAGGGCCGAAATTGCTGCACGTTATGACCATCAAGGGCAAGGGCTACGAGTCTGCCGAGAAGGGCGACCCTGCGGTGTGGCACTCCCCGGGTAGGTTTGACGTTGCCACAGGCGAGAGGGAGCCTTCGGGTTCGGGTGCTGCCAAGTACCAATATGTCTTTGGCCGTGCGCTGTTGGAGCTTGCGAGGGGCGACGAGAGGGTTGTGGGTGTAACGCCTGCGATGGCTACGGGATGCTCGATGAACATACTCCAACGCGAGATGCCCGAGAGGTGCTTTGATGTGGG
>JAZQYM010000070.1:0-10424 GCA_045633525.1 Alistipes sp.
ACCATTACTAATTACTAATTACTCTCTACTAATTCTCTTTTGGCTCTGACACGAAAACTGGCGGATGGGACATACTAAGCGTATTTCCCATTCGCCAGTTTGACTGAAGAGTCAAAGATGACCCCTTATCACAAGAAATTATAGTACCTCTACGTTCCAGTTGTGGATATCCTCCACACGGCCGTACTGGATGCCCTGAAGGTGATCGTACATCTTCTTGCAAGTCTCGCCAACCTTCATACCGTAGTCGTATGTTACGTTGTTGTCAAGATCGTACAAAGCACCGATAGGAGAGATAACAGCAGCAGTACCGCAAGCACCAGCCTCCTCGAATGTAGCCAACTCCTCAACAGGGATATCGCGCTCCTCAACTGTCAAACCAAGGTCAGCAGCAATCTGACGAAGGCTCTTGTTGGTGATAGATGGGAGGATAGATGCTGACTTAGGAGTTACGTATGTGTTGTTCTTGATACCGAAGAAGTTTGCAGCACCGAACTCCTCAACCTTAGAGTGAGTAGCAGCGTCAAGGTAAAGAACGTTAGAGAAGCCCTTCTCGTGAGCAGCCTCCAATGACCAGATTGATGATGCGTAGTTACCACCAACCTTTACGTCACCTGTTCCACGTGGAGCAGCACGGTCCTGATCACGCATAATAAGAGCCTTGATAGCCGACATACCGCCCTTGAAGTAAGGACCTACAGGAGCACAGAAGATGATAAGGTCTGCCTCGTCTACAGCGCGTACGCCCAAGCAAGTCTTAGTACCAAGTAGGGTAGGACGCAAGTAGAGCGATGCACCTGTCTCGTATGGTGGAACGAAGTCCAAGTTGCGCTTTACGCACTCAACGCAACCCTCAACGAACTGCTCAACAGTAGGAGCTGGCAAGCATAGACGGTTAGCAGAGTTGATCATACGCTTAGCGTTCTCGTCTGGACGGAACAAGCGTACCTTACCATCAACACCGCGGAATGCCTTAAGACCCTCGAAGATCTCCAAACCATAGTGCAAGCAAGCTGCAGACATGTGCATCTTGATGTACTCGTCGTCAGTTACCTCCATCTGGCTCCACTGACCGTTAGCATAGTGGTAACGAACATTGAAAGCGGTCTTGTAGTACGCAAAACCAAGCTCTCCCCATTTAATGTTTTCCATAGTAAAAGTAAAAAGTTTAGTTGGTTATATTTTTAGGTTATGTATATCTAACCCATTAACATTCAATAATTTACATTAGCCAATCATAGCACCCGACATAGTCTTATCCTCTGGCTGCACAAGCACCAAGCGACCGAGGGCATCCTCAGCCATAAGAATCATACCGCGTGACTCGATACCCTTAATCTCGCGTGGTGCGAGGTTAGCAAGTACGAGCACCTGACGACCCACCAACTGCTCTGGTGTGTAGTACTCGGCGATACCTGATACGATAGTGCGCTTGTCTATACCCGTGTCGATAGAGAGCTTTAGGAGCTTCTTTGTCTTTGCCACCTTCTCGGCTGCAAGGATTGTCGATACGCGGATATCCATCTTCTGGAAGTCGTCGAACGTAACCTCTGCCTTCTGCTCGGTAACATTCTGTGCTGCCTCAGCCTCAAGCTTTGCACGGCGTGAAGCCTCGAGCTTGTCGAGCTGTGCCTGGATAGCATCATCCTCGATCTTCTCGAATAGAAGCTGTGCCTCGCCGATAGTGTGACCTGCAGCGATAAGCTCCATAGAGCCGAGCTGCTCCCAGCTATACTTCTCTACTGCGAGCATATTGAGAATCTTCTCTGCCGAGAATGGCATAAATGGCTCGATAGCGATAGCGATGTTTGCTGTAATCTGAAGTGCGATGTTAAGGATTGTCTTCACGCGCTCAGGATCGCTCTTAACCACCTTCCAAGGCTCTGTGTCGGCAAGATACTTATTACCGATACGCGAGTATGCCATAGCATCCTTCAATGCCTCGCGGAAGTGATAGTGCTCGATATTGCGCTCCAACGATGCCTTAATCTTTTGAAGCTCGTCGATAGTAGCCTCGTCGTACTCGGTGAGTGCGCCACGCTCTGGCACTACGCCGTCGTAGTACTTCTTAGTAAGCACCAAAGCGCGGTTTACGAAGTTACCAAGTACCGCTACAAGCTCAGAGTTGTTGCGTGACTGAAAATCCTTCCAAGTAAAGTCGTTATCCTTAGTCTCAGGAGCATTAGCGCAGAGAACATAGCGAAGTACATCCTCCTTGCCTGGGAACTCGTCGAGATACTCGTGGAGCCATACAGCCCAGTTCTGCGATGTAGATATCTTGTCGCCCTCGAGGTTTAGGAACTCGTTTGCAGGTACGTTCTCTGGTAGGATGTAGTCGCCATGGGCCTTAAGCATCGATGGGAATACGATGCAGTGGAATACGATGTTATCCTTACCGATGAAGTGTACCATCTTGGTATCCTCGCTCTTCCAGTACTTCTCCCAGTCTGGTGTAAGGTCCTTAGTAGCAGATATATAGCCGATAGGAGCATCAAACCATACATACAATACCTTGCCGTCAGCGCCCTCCACAGGAACAGGAATACCCCAGTCGAGGTCGCGGCTTACGGCACGTGGCTGAAGACCGAGGTCGAGCCAGCTCTTGCACTGTCCATATACGTTTGACTTCCACTCCTTGTGTCCCTCCAAGATCCACTCGCGTAGGAAGCCCTCGTACTTATCCAATGGCAAGTACCAGTGCTTAGTCTCGCGCTTTACTGGCACAGCACCCGATACGGCGCTGCGAGGGTTGATAAGCTCGTTTGACGAGAGTGTCGAACCGCACTTCTCACACTGGTCGCCATACGCCTTCTCGTTGTGGCAGTGTGGACACTCGCCAATGATATAGCGGTCAGCGAGGAAGGTCTGAGCCTCCTCGTCGTAGAACTGCTCTGAGGTCTGCTCGATAAACTTGCCCTCATCGTAGAGCTTGCGGAAGAACTCCGATGCTGTAACGCGGTGTGTTGGTGACGATGTTCGCGAGTAGATATCGAACGACATACCGAGTCTGCGGAACGATTTTTCGATAATTTCGTGGTAGCGGTCTACAACCTGCTGTGGGGTGATACCCTCCTTGCGTGCCTTGATAGTGATAGGCACACCGTGCTCGTCGCTACCGCATACAGATATTACATCGTGACCCTTCAAGCGAAGGTATCTTGTGTAGATATCGGATGGCACATATACGCCTGCAAGGTGACCGATGTGTACAGGTCCATTTGCGTAAGGTAGTGCCGATGTTATAAGATAACGCTTATACTCTTTGCTCACAACTTAGAGATTTATATTATTTAACTCCATTGCGCCTCTCCGATTTCGTAGCTAACATCTTGAACCTCGGGCAGTAACACTTCGCGTGTCGCTTATAGGCGCATAATACGAAACAAAGATAATAAAAAAAAGTGAAAAGTGAAAGGGGAAAAGGGAAAAGTGTACTTTGCTACGGCTTATAGAGCAAGCAAAGTTGCTCTACCAAGCCGTAGCAAAGTCGAGGCATTACGAAGTTTTGCCTCAAAAGTGTGGTGCGCTTCGCGCAGGATTAATTATTTAGAGAGTTTAAGGAGTTTAGAGAGTTTAAGGAGTTTAGAGAGTTTAAGGAGTTTAGAGAGTTTAAGGAGTTTAGAGAGTTTAAGGAGTTTAGAGAGTTTAGGGAGGAGTCAACCAAACAACACTAAATTCCCTAAATTCCTTAATTTCCTTAATCTCCTTAACAAAAAGTTGCAGACACCATACCTTTCCGTTTAATATCGTCATCCTGAGGAGGGGCAACCGAGACTATGAGGGTTGCAATCGCGCCCTATGCCCCGACGTGGGAATCTACCGCTGTTATACTTCGCTGGGGGTTGTGCTCTTGCGTATCAGTGAAGGTGTTAAACAAAGGTAGATTGCCACAGAATTGCACAGAAACTTGATTAGTATCAGTGCGGCTAGTGGTTGCAATTCTTCGCAATGACGACAAAATAAAGTGAAAAATGAAAGGTGTGGTGTCTGCGACGCGTGTTTATAAACTGAAAAGGGGCAAAAGGGGCAAAAGGGGCAGAAGCGGCAAAAGGGGTTTTGCTAATTACTAATCTCCCCCTTAGGCCCCTTAACTCCCCTCAGGCCCCTTTTTATTAATCTCGCGCGAAGCGCACCTTACTTTTCAGTTCTCACTTTTCACTTTTCACTTTTTTTTGCTATCTTTGCGTGATTATGTACTTATGTGTAACGAAACTAATTAACTAAATAGAACTTTACTATCATTATGAAACGAATACTTGTTACTGGAGCTACATCGGGTATTGGTCGCGCCACAGCATTGCGCCTTGCAAATCCTGATACAGAGATTATCATCACAGGTCGCCGTAAGGAGCGTCTCGAGGCACTTAAGAGTGAGGTCGAGGCTAAGGGGGCAAAGTGTGTAGTATTGAATTTCGATGTTCGCTCTGAGGCGGAGTGCATCGAATATTTGAAGCCACTTGGTCGTGTTGATGTTTTGGTCAACAACGCAGGTCTTGCTGCAGGCTTGGAGCATATCGACAAGGGTGACTCAACAGACTGGGATGCTATGATTGACACTAATGTGAAGGGTCTTCTCTATGTGACTAAGATTATCAGCGGTGCTATGGTTGAGGCTGGCAAGGGTGGTCATATCATCAATATCGGCTCTATCGCTGGTACTGAGCCATACGAGAATGGTGCTGTTTACTGTGCCTCTAAGCACGCTGTACACGCTATCTCTCAGGCTATGCGTGCCGATTTGCTCAGCGCAGGTATCAAGGTAGGCGAGGTCCGCCCAGGTATGGTTGAGACCGAATTTTCTGAAGTGCGTTTCCACGGCGATAAGGAGCGTGCTGAGGGTGTATATCGTGGTGTTGAGGCGTTGCAGGGCGATGATATCGCGATGGCTATCGAGTGGATGCTCAACCTCCCAGCACACATGAACGTAAACGACATCGTGCTTATGCCTACGTGTCAGGCTGGCGCATACTACACTTACCGTAAATAGGACAAATTATGAAGATGCGTTTCAGAGGCTTTATTGTTGCTCTTATGGGTCTTGCTATCGTAGCGTGCGCTTGTAGCAAGGAGGAGGGTGGCAGCTCTGCCAGCAAGAATAACCACTTACGTTATGAGGTCTTCAAATTGGAGGATCCAAATAGTATCCCATATCGTATCCCTGCGTTGGCTGTAACCGAGAGTGGTACGCTTATCGCAGTGTCGGACTACCGTCATAGCGGCACCGATATCGGTGTTACTGACTATGGCCGTATCGATTTGCACTATAGCCTTTCGTACGATAATGGCAAGACTTGGACAGAGGTTAAGCCACTTATCGAGGGTAAGGGTGCCGAGGCTACGGACTTTATGAGTGTCGGTTATGGTGACCCATGTATCGTGGCAGATAGAGAGTCTAATCGTGTGTTGATGCTTAGCTGTGCGGGTAATGTTTCGTTCCATAATGGTACACGTCAGAATCATCAGAATATTGCTCGTTTCTATAGCGAGGATGGGGGCGAGACGTGGAGCGCGCCAGAGGATATTGCCGAGTCTATCTACTCGCAGTTCGATGCATCAAAATATGGTCCTGTGCGCTCGATGTTCGTAGCTTCGGGACGTATCTTCCAGAGTCGTACAGTTAAGGTTGGCAGCTACTATCGTCTCTATTGCGCTGTGTTGGTGCGAGATAGGAGTGCCAAGCACATGAACTATGTTCTCTACTCGGATGACTTTGGCGGCAACTGGACTATCTTGGGTGATATCAACACCCCTGCGGTTTACAATACTGCCGACGAGCCAAAGGTTGAGGAGTTGCCAGATGGCTCAATTCTTCTAAGCTCACGCTACACAGGTGGTCGCTACTACAATATCTTCACCTTCACCGATGCCGTAGCTGCCGAGGGCTCTTGGGCTAAGGCGGTATTCTCGGGTGCTCAGAATGGTGGTGTTGAGGCCAAGGAGAACTCTACTAATGGTGAGGTTATGGTAGTGCCAGTTGTGCGCATCGCGGATAGCGAGCCTATGCACCTATTGTTGCAGTCGTTGCCTCTTGGTCCAGACCGTTTGAATGTGGGCATCTACTACAAGGAGCTTGCCTCAATGGACGACTATATCGATGTTGAGACGCTTGCCGAGGATTGGGATGGCGTAAAGCAGGTTACAACCCTTAACTCAGCATACTCAACAATGGCATGGCAGAAGGATAACCGCTTGGGCTTCCTCTATGAGGAGGAGACCTATGGCAAGAGCAACTATGCATACGGTGGCTATACTATTGTGTATGAGCGCTTTGATATCGAGGATATAACAAATGGAGAGTATAAATATCGTAAAGAGTAACAACAATATGAAAGAGGTTTTGAAGTATTACAAGGACTTCCCAAAGGAGGGTATTGTCTTTGTTGATATCATCCCATTTTTGCAGAATAAGAGTGTATATAAGGAGCTAATTGGTCGAGTTGCCGAGGCTTGTACCACGCCAAATATCATTGCTCCAGAGGCTCGTGGTTTCTTGTTTGCAGCGCCACTTCTCACGGAGACCGACCACATCGAAAATATCATCCCAGTGCGTAAGAGTGGTAAGCTACCATTTGCTGAGGGCGACCTTAAGGAGGTGCTTATCGAGAAGGAGTATGGCTTCGATAAGCTCTACTATCGCGTCAGCGATATCGCTGCAGGCACACCTTCAGGCGATAAGTTCGAGGTAACTATCCTCGACGATGTTTTGGCTACTGGCGGTACTGCCGAGGGCTTGGCAGAGTCGTTGGAGAGCCTAAAGGTCGAGGTTGACGGCAAGGAGTATGGCGTTAAAGTTAAGGAGTTCGTCTTTATCGTCGAGATCGAGGAGTTGGGCGGTAAGGCTCGCTTGGAGAAGATGGCCCCAGTACGCTCAATCACAGTTATTTAGAGATAGCAAAGAGGGCTGTTGATGACCGATATTCTTAGGCGAGATATAAAGTTTGTAGGGGGCGTTGGCGAGGTTCGCGCGCGCCTTTTGGAGCGTGAGGTGGGTGTCCGCACTGTTGGTGACCTGCTTATGCGCTTCCCCTACCGTTATATCGACCGCTCGCGAATATTGCGTATCAACGAGATCGACGAGTCGATGGAGAGCACCTTTGTGCAGTTGCGCTGTCGAGTCGTAGGTCTTAGTTATATGGGCGAGGGAGCTAAGCGCCGTATGATTGTCGAGGTCAACGACCCTACGGGTTCTGCTGAGTTGCTGTGGTTTCACGGTATCAAGTGGATGGAGAAGCGTGTGGAGCTCCACCGCGAGTATATCATCTTCGGCAGACCGTCGCTTTTTAAGGGGCGCATTAGCCTTGTGCACCCCGAGATAGAGCCTGTAGAGCAGGCGCTCTCGCGTAAGGAGGAGAGTGGCTTCCAGGGCATCTATTCCACCACCGAGAAGCTCTCGCAGTCGATCTCGGTCAAGGCTATGCACACCATTGTGCACAATGCGTGGCAGTTGGTTGCGAGTGATGCTACCGCCTTCAGCGATGCTATAGGCGAGGATATGCGTCGTCGTTTAGGTCTTATACCGCTTAGGGATGCGATATACAATATCCACTTTCCGCAGTCGTCCGAGTCGCTTAAGCAGGCGCAGTATCGTCTTAAGTTCGACGAATTGCTCGGTGTTCAGCTCACGATTCAAGCTCGCCGTAACTCGCGCCATCAGCGTGGCGGAGGCTTCCTCTTTCCGCGTGTTGGTGAGGCGTTTAACACCTTCTTTAAGGAGAAGTTGCCCTTTGCCCTTACGGGTGCGCAGCAGCGTGTTATAAAGGAGATACGCTCCGATATGGTCTCAGGCAAGCAGATGAATCGCTTGCTGCAGGGCGATGTGGGTAGCGGTAAAACTATGGTCGCCTTTATGTCGATGTTGCTTGCGGTGGATAATGGTTTCCAAGCCTGCATTATGGCACCTACCGAGATATTGGCACGCCAGCACTTTGCCTCGATGTCGCGCTTTGCCGAGGGGCTTAATGTCAAGGTTGCAATACTCACGGGCTCGTCGAAGGCTAAGGAGCGCCGTCTGGCTTTAGAGGGTATAGCCACTGGAGAGGTTGATATCCTTGTCGGCACCCACGCGCTTATCGAGGATAGGGTGCAATTTGCCAATTTGGGATATGTGGTCATCGACGAGCAGCACCGCTTCGGTGTTGAGCAGCGCGCGAAGCTCTGGACTAAGAACCATAGCGCACCCCATATTCTTGTTATGACCGCAACGCCTATCCCTCGCACCTTGGCGATGACGTTGTATGGCGATTTGGAGGTCTCGGTTATAGATGAGCTACCTCCGGGTCGTAAGCCAATACGCACATACCACTACTACGACTCGGCGCGATTGAGGATGTTTGGCTTCCTAAGGCAGGAGATAGCCAAAGGGCGACAAGTCTACATCGTCTACCCGTTGATTAAGGAGTCCGAGAAGATGGACTACAAAGACCTCTACGATGGCTTTGAGTCTATGTCGCGGGATTTCCCGCTGCCGCAGTACCGCATTACGGTCTG
The DNA here is from genome assembly GCA_045633525.1 of Alistipes sp. GTDB lineage: Bacteria > Bacteroidota > Bacteroidia > Bacteroidales > Rikenellaceae > Alistipes. Next base: position 8,488 of record JAZQYM010000070.1, read on the forward strand.
TCACGGCAAGATGAAGCCCGAGGAGAAGGATGCCGCCATGGCGCAGTTCAAGAGTGGCGAGGCAGATATCCTTATCGCCACCTCGGTTATCGAGGTTGGTGTAGATGTCCCTAATGCTACGGTTATGGTCATCGAGTCCTCGGAGCGTTTTGGACTCTCACAGCTTCACCAGTTGCGTGGTCGTGTGGGTCGCGGTGCGGAGCAATCCTACTGCATCCTAATGTCGGGCGAGAAGCTCTCGAAGGATGGTCGTGCAAGGCTCGATGCTATGTGTGCTACTAACGATGGCTTTGAACTCTCGGAGCTCGACCTTAAGCTGCGCGGTGCGGGAGATATCCACGGTACGCAGCAGAGTGGCGATGCCTTTGAACTAAATATTGCAAACCTCGCTACCGATACTCAGATTATGGAGCTTACGCGCAACGAGGCGCTTGCGATACTTGCCTGCGACCCTGAGCTCTCGAAGATGGAGAATGCTAAGCTTAGGGAGCTACGAGACCGCTATCATAAAAAGGAGCGCCTTGATTTTTCAGATATATCATAAACCGATTTATAACCGTTATAACAGTAAATAAAAGATAGATATTATGGCACTTATAAGATGTGAGAAGTGTGGCAATCCTGTATCGAGCAAGTCTAATGCTTGTCCGGTGTGTGGTGCTCCTGTGGCAGGTGAGGCTCCGATGTCTCAGGCTCCCGTAGTTGAGCAGCGTGGGGATGATGCCCCAAAGACCCTAAACGATATTATTGCCGAGCGCAACGCTCAGCGTACCCTTAACGATGCGCATACAACCGCCACTGAAGAGGTTGAGGTAAAGCCTGTGATAAAAATCGCACCACAGCCTGAAAGGGAGGATGACGGCTATGTTGATGATGCACATATTGGCGATCTTGAGGAGGAACTTGAGCGTAATGTTCGCTCTATCAAGGGTCTTAAGACGATGCTTATTGTTGCGGTGATTTTGCTTATCCCAGCAGCATATTTCAGCATCACATATATGGTTGACTATGGGCGTATTAAGGATGATTATGCTATTGTGGAGTCGGCACGTAAGCTCTTCGAGGAGCAGAATGCCCTTCTCCAGCGCGATGCAGAGAGCCTTGTTACAGAGCTCGAGGAGCTTAAGGATCGCAACGACACGATGATGGTTAAGTACCAGGAGGCTGTCGTTATGCTCGAGCAGTTGCAGAAGGAGAAGACCTATAACTATAACGAGCTTGCACGCTACAAGCGCGAGGTAGAGACTTTGCGTGGTGTTATGAAGGGCTACCTTCGTCAGATTGACTCTCTCAATAAGATCAACAACAATCTTCAGGCGGAGAATGTGGCGTATAAAAAGGAGATCTCATCAGCCCAGCAGCGTGCCGATGTTGCTGAGGAGCGTGCCGATGAGCTTGGTGCTAAGGTGCGTATCGGCTCTGTTATACGTGCAAGTGGTATTCGTATGGTCGCTCTCAACGACAAGTCTAAGGAGGTGCGCAAAATCAAGAATGCAACACGTCTCCGTGTAGATTTCGAGCTCACCGCCAACGAACTTGCTGAGCCAGGCGAGAAGAGTATCTATATTCGTATTACTCCTCCTGATGGTTATGTTCTTACTCAGGAAAACCTATACTTTACCTTCGAGGGTGATGAGTTGGATGCCACAGCCGTTCGTAAGGTAGATTATCAAAACGAGTCAGTACCTGTAAGTATCTTCTACGATAACGATAATATCGTTTTTGAGAAGGGTACCTACCGTGTTGATATATATGTAGATGGACGTTTGAGTGGGTCTTCGGAGACCTACTTCGAGTAATTTCTTGTGATAAGGGGCACATCTGCTGCCGCTAACAAAAATAGCCACCAATGGGACGTACGCCAAGTACTACCCATCGGTGGCTTTTTTGCCGAGCGTTGCATCTGACCCCTTCTGACAAGAAATTTGGGTCTCGCG
>JAZQYM010000071.1:0-3856 GCA_045633525.1 Alistipes sp.
GACCCCAACCTTGGCAAGGTTGTGCTCTACCAACTGAGCTATTTCCGCAACACTAACATTTAATTTACGACTACAACCTTTTCGATTGCGAGTGCAAAGGTACACCAATTTTTTGATTCTGCAAACTTTTTTCAAAAAAAATTGCAAAAATCTTACTTTTTATCCCCAAAACACCTAAAAATACCGCAAATTGCGCCCAAAAGTCAACACTGAACAGCCGCGCAGACACCGTGAATAGCCATTCCAATCACCGAAACGCTCTCGATAAGGATAACCACCGCAGCTCAACAACACAAAAAATGGCAGCCGCAATTAAGTGACTGCCGTTTTCTGTATTCTGTTATATCAAAGAGTTTGTTGAGGCATCATCAATTTTAGTTGTGTATCTATTTAACTCCTCCTCCCAAAGCGTGATAGAGGGTGATGATGCTCTGTATCTCATCGAAGCGGTCTTGGGCAACGGCTTGCTCTGCACTGAGTAGGGTTTGCTGGGCAGTCAAACAACACTATCCTATCTTAATCAGTTCTTGAACTTATCAAGGAAGACGATGAGTGATATATCGCTGTCAGTGAGTCCAAACTTCTGGCGGAGGCGCGAGCGAGCAACATTGATACTGCCAATGCTCTGGTGTGTGATGTTGGCAATCTCCTTAGTCGAGAGGTTCATATGTATAAGCGTGCACAGTTTACGTTCATTCTTGGTGAGGTTGGGGTACTCCTTTAGCAGGTTCTCAAAGAATACATCGTTGTTATTCGCTAATGTCTTCTCCACCTCAGCCCAGTTATTGTTCGAGCCATGCTTCTTATTCAAGCGATGAATAATATGTCGCAGAGCGTTGCGCATCTCACGGTTATCGGATATATTAACTGTCTCAATAAGCTCCTCGGATAGCTTAGTCATATTATTCTGCTCTTCGTATTGTTGCAGCTGCTGAACCTTAATTATCTCGTTCTTATGGCGCAGTTCCTGCTCTGCCTTGATGCTAATGAGGCGGCTATTCTTACGCTGCATACGCCAAAGTAGCAACGCAAGGATAGCAAAGGCTGCGACAAAACAGATAACACCGATATGTATATGCCTCAATAAGTCATTATACTCCTGATTTTGCTGCATCTCTCGTTGGTGTTGCTTCAGGCGCTCTTCGGCCTGAGCAAGTTCCATATCGTTGATAAGCTTTGAGAGGTTAACTACATTCGAGGTATTGTGCTGACGCGTGTATATCTCAGCAAAAGCCATAAGTGCCTCGTAAGCCTCCTTGTATCGCTCCTCGTTAAAGTATATGTCCTGAAGCAGAAAATAGGAGTGCACGTTTTTAGCATCGAAGTCATCTTGACCAAGCAACTCTATCGAGTGTTTCAAATTGACAATCGCCTCACTCGAGTCACCAACCATAAGGTTGTAGAAACCCAATGCCGAGTAGTAGTATCCCTCCTCCTTGAAGTTTGATAGCAGGGGCTTTGCACGCTCGAGGTATTCCAGTGACATCTCAAACTCTTCGTACGCCAACGACTGCATCGAAGCGTTGAGATATACGTTTATTAACAGGTCGCTAAAACCATACTCCTTGCACAATGTCTCAGCCAATAGTGTAAGGTCGAGTGTCTCATCGTAGGACATCGAGTAGTTAAACCTATTGTTGAGGGCTCGCACCGTCTGATGCGCTTGCTCCTTACTCTCATAACTATCTGCTACGAGGTGATTGTACTCCATGGCGAGGTCTATGTCGTTATTATAGAAATACGTAACCTGTTCCAAAACAAGGTATGCCTCGCGCTCGGAGGTGACATCACTCAAACTTTTTGCTGACTTTAGGGCGCTGGTGCTATAGCTGAAGGCGTTATGGTAGTCGCCATTGCGCAGGTAAATGCGAGCAAGAAGGGCATTAGTGCGTGTTATGCAGGGCTTATTGTCAAGCGCCTCATATATGCGAGCAGACTGCAGACGATACTCTAACGACTTGCTGTAGCTGTGGAGTGTAGCCTCGGTATATTCTGCCATAAAGTCGTAGAGCATAGCCACTTCCATACTTGTAGCAAGGGTATCGATGTCATTAACCAATCGCTTGGCATAGTAGTATGCTGAGTCGCGGTTGAGTTTGTGGAATTGCTCGAAACGCTCATAGTCCTCAAGCTGCTGGCGTGAACTAAAATGCTGTGCCTGGCTGGGCTGTGCAATGGCCGTCGTAAGAGCAAATAATAGTGCAATAACAACTCTATAATATGTCGATTTATTGTAATATTCTCTAAATATCATATAATGAAAGCTTTAAGTGTTTTTGTAATACAAATGTAATATATTTTTTTTAAAATGTTATATTAAAATAACAGATATTTTTACATGTTTTTCATTGATATTAGATAATTTTGTGTAAAGAAAAACCGAAAACGATAATTAACAACTAAAACTTCTATGAAAAAAGCTTTCATCTATCTAATGGCACTTGTGACACTCGCTGCGTGTGATAACACAGAGACTCCCAATGAGCCTCAGCCTACACCTCCAACTCCTACCGAGAACATAATCCAAATTGTGGTAGACGAGGCACGACTCACTGCATACCAAGTCATATATAGCATATACCCCGAGGATAAGGATGCATACTTCTATTGCGATGTAATGTCTAAGGCTCGTTTCGAGAGTGCCGACATCAACGAGATAAGGACGGAGTTCGACGAGGCTTTGCGCAACTACGCACAGATGACCGAAGCTACATACGAAGAGGCATGCGAGCAGATGCTATTCAAGGGGGATCAGGAAGACTTCCTCAGCAACGCTGGCTACCGCGAGAATACCGACTTCGTAATCTACGCATTCTATTGGAAGGAGGGCGAACTCCAGGCAGAGGATGTATCAGTTACAGAGTTTCGCACTCCCGCGCACATAGATTCTACAGAGAGTGTAGCAATCGAGTTCTCGGGTGTTGATCCATACGAGATGACTGTTAAGTGTACTCCTTCAGCCGATGTAGATTGTTACTACTACTATTTTGCAGAGACTACAAAGGTCGAAAAGATGCTCTCTGACCTCGAAGATAATAATGCCTATATCTCGTACCACGCCATGAATGTAGGCATCAAGTACACCGGCGAGCAGACATTGACACAAAAGGGTCTTCAGCCCGAGACCTCATACACGGCCCTTGTAATGCTTATTGACAAGAGTGGTAACCGAGCACAGATTTCAGCCGTTGAGGCAACCGAGGCCGTTGAGCAGAATGTGCGCGTAGAGTCGGAGTTGTTCGAGAGCTTACTCGGTGAGTGGACAGGTGTTCAGACCATCAGTGATGGTTATGCTGAGCCCGCAGTATCGGAGTTCACCGTAAACATCGTAGCTGAGGTTGAGGATTACGACTACAATTATCGCGACAACAATCAGCTTGTAGCATTGGTTGATGGTTGGTGCGGCATCGATTATTATAGCGTTACCGACCTTGTGGAGTATGAGATTGAGGATCCTGAGTTAAAGTGGGGTCCCAAGTGGGTGTTCGATATCGCTGAGGGTGATGTCATCACGATGGATGGTCATGCGCGCCACTCGGTAGTTGGTTGGTTGTTCTTTGGCGACTGCTTTATGCTCACGGCAGACCCAGCAAACCTTGGTATAGAGGTTGACAACGACTTCAACGTAACAGTGTCTGAGGATGGCAACACGTTGACTATCTCTTCACCCATTGCCAACTACTACCCATCGTTGGTATACAACTTCGATGGATTTGGCTGGATGGCATACTACTATGGTGCATCGAACATCGTCCTTACACGCAAGTAATAACACTACACTATAACGGAAACATAAAATGAACTAAAATACCATAGAACTATGAAAAAGCTTGCTTTACTTTGCTTGGCAGCCCTT
>JAZQYM010000072.1:0-15207 GCA_045633525.1 Alistipes sp.
TCCTAAGACCGCTTGGCCTCCGACTTAGTTCCGATATCTCGGCACTAATCCAAAGAGGGTCACTAAAACGGCTCTCCAAAGCGCCTCGCACCATACGCTGTAGGTCGTAGAGGGTGAGGCTCTCCTGGGGCGTTGTTACTATGTTTAGTGCTCTCTCCATAACTCTTATCTTAGTATGACTCCCATTTCGCGGGGTAGGTGTTTACCCTTGGGAAGTTGCAGATTTACAAGGTGTTGGCTCTCTACTGGTGTGCCATTGCGCTCGGCAGGATTCCATAGCGGAGCCTCATTGATAGCCTTCGTAACACGCTTTAAAAATTGCTTCGACGAGGAGGCAATAACCTCACTTATTGTAGTCTTACCGCTGCTATCTACCACGATACGCAGTGATACTCGCTCTGCAGGCATTGTCTCGTCCCAACGAACTGTAGTGGCGAGGTAGTCGGTAAAGTTGTTATAGTTGAGGTGGCTAAATCTTGCCTCAGTGTCGTAGCGCAGGGTGACAAGGATTACACCCTCAGATGCTCCAAGACCCCACTCGGCAATGGTCTCCTCGTTGGCGGGGAGGTTGTCGATGCGCTCGATATTCTCGTGAGGTATATGCTCGATGCTCTCAACCACAGTACCATTTACAACATAGAGTGGCTTATAAGCGTAGGCCTCTATGGTGCAGAGCAGGGCGAGTATGGCAATCGAGCTACGAAGCATAGGTTATAACTTGAATTTGTAACTAATACCGAAGATATGGCGCAACTCGCGCTCAAGTACAAGACTTCTAATATCTCCACGATTACCCTTATAATCAATGTTATACGAGCGGTCGAAGTCGATGTAATAGTAGAAATCCAAGCGGTTGTGGCGGTTGATGCGATACTTGGCACCTACACCACCACGGTAGCGAGTGATATAGTTCTCGGTCTCGAATTTCTCGGTCTTGAAGTTCGCCACAGGCTTTGGGGCATTGAGCGTATTGTGTAGCTCAAAGAGAACGTATGGCGACCAGCGTGTGCCAGGAATCTTATAGACTGCCATAAGGCGAGAACGGAGTATCGCCTCTGGGTCGCACTTCTCGTAGCGGTTCACAGAGTCGGTGCGGAAGGTGGTCTGAACACGCTCGCGGAGCGAGAGCTCCACATCGCCAAACTCTACATTACCCTCGATATTGAGATTTACTCTGTGGCGGTTATCCTCCCAGTTCTTAACCTCACTATCGTACATATTGACAAGAATATACTCTCCTCCCACCTTTAGGTGCTTGTTGATATCGTATGTAGCTCCCACAAAGGTGTGAATGCGGTCTGTAGAGCGCATATCATTCTTAAAGCGCGCCTCAACACCTGCCTCCAATGCAAGGTCCTTGGTAATATTCCACTCAACAACACCCTCCATACGACCGCGGATATCCTCAACAACATCCTCAATCTTTGGGTCGGGAACGCCGCTCTGCGCACTGGCAGAGTTAAGTAGTGCGATAGGGGTAAATAGTGTGGCGATGATAAAGTATAATTTTTTCATAATTAGCTATTTAAGGCGTTCTTCTCGTTTATCTTCATTGTAGGCTCGTGCATTGGAATCTCATCCTTCGCTGGGGTGTAGTACACCTTGAGGAATGCCACATCGCGCAAGAAGTCAACATTGCCCACGTCAACGCGCAAGACCTTGTGACCAAGGCGGTTCTCGAGGTCGGCGATAAGCTCCTCGCGGCGGTCAGGACGGATAAGCTCGATGCGCTCGTAGCATACAAGTTTTGTAGCCTTGCGCTTACGCATAATGCCATACTCAACAGCGGCTAAGAGACCTAAAATCAAGCCATTGGCAAGAGCTAACTCGGCATACGACACAGTAAGATTAATACCATTGATAACTGCCACCGCAATAGAGATGAATAGGTAGGTCATCTCGCGGATAGGTACCATCTCGGTGCGGTAGCGCATAATGCCGAATATCATAAAGAGACCCAAGCCGATGCTTACATCCACACCCACACTCTTCATGAAGAAGAGCAACAAAAATACTGCCGCGCCAAAGAGCATAAACGTAACGGCAAACTCCTTGTTTCGGCTCTTAGGGTAGTAGAAGCACCATGCAATGGCTATGGTGACAATCAGATTGACAAAAAACTGCAAACATAGCTGCTGCACAGAGATTGTGTCGCAGAGTGGAATGCCAAGGAAGGTTGAGCCAACCTCTTGATTTGATCCTGTAAGTGCCGCAACCTCTGGGTCAAAGAGCTCGGGGTTGCCCATTAAACTGTCAAATAGTACCATATCGTTTTCTCTTTATTTGTTCGTTATTTTGTTTGGTTATAGCCTACGCGCTTCTCGATGCGACGTATCTTCTCGATCATTCTATTTCGCTTGATGCCCTCCACCGTGAGTGCTGTGCCGAGGCAGTATTTGCTAATCCTCATTGGTTTAACTCGTAGGGTGTTAAGGATATCCTTTGCCTTTGAGCGGATATTGCCGTCCTGCTTAATCTCGATAATCGACATACCATCAATCTTTCCCGTTGCACCACTACGAAGATCGGTAAACTCTAAGTTTAGGTCGATGGTGATGCGCTCCGTCAGTTCGGGGTTTACGATGGTGATACGCACGAAGCGGGTAGCGATGGCTGGGCTTAGACTCTTAATGTTGTAGCGAGCGAGTGGCTCGATAAAGGATAGAGCATTGCTATTACCAACAAAGTCCATAAGGTCGTCCACGGGGATTTCGATGCGCTTCTTCTTAGTGCGACCACGGTTGTTTTTGTTCTTGACCTCGAGATATGTTGCCGAGCCATCCTCGTAATGGCGGGTGCGTATCTTCTGGCGTGTAAGTTGGCGATTGTGGTGCACAACATACATCTCACGCGACTCGGTGTCGAAGTAGCGGGTGTCGTAGCGCGCTGCGATAACACCGCCGTGCACCTGTGCTCGATAACCATATTTGGCTGTCTGGCGAAGTAGCTCCATTACCATAGCCTCACTTGCCACATACTTTGTATCGATGCGGTTCATAAGTTTCACAGAGCACATCTCCTCGAGGGTGATTGTGCCCATCTCCTGCCATAAGGCGAGGTTGTTGAGACTCTGATATGTTGCGAACTCAGCCATTCTTACTCGTAGATATACTCAAATTTTCGGTATGAGTTAAGCGTGCCGTTGGCGTTGTAGTTTAGACGACGTGTGCATACGCCATTGCTATCGTACTCGAACTTACGCACCTTGCTGATTTTGTTACGCTCGTTGTAGACAATCTCCTTAACGAGTTGCCCAGCAGAGTCGTACTCATACTCCGAGCGCCATGCAAGGTTGCGACCATAGTCGCTATACTCAGCCTCCGAGATAAGTTGTCCCTTCTGGTTGTAGACCTCGATATGGTCCACCCAGCTCTTCTTGCCGTCGGGGGTGGTTTTCCACTCCTTCACGGTAAGCTGTTTGCCTGCGCTCTCAGCCATAAGGCTACGCCCCTTACTCTCTCCGTATGAGTTAACGGTGGTGATAATGGCTATTATTGTGAGAATTATACGAAATATACGCATATTAAAAACAAAAAATGGAACCACTCTCAGCGAGAGATGGCTCCATAAGGGTTAATATCTGCAACTATATCCTCTTGGATACCTCTCTATGCTCTTAATATCTCCTCAATCATTACTCGTCGCATAGATACCCCTCCTATAATGCTACAACTCGCTCTCCTTCAAACGCTCAGCGTTCTCGGCTACGATAAGCTGGTCGATAACATCCTGAATGTCACCATCCATAAATGCTGAAAGGTTGTAGATAGTGTAGTTGATACGGTGATCGGTGATACGACCCTGTGGGTAGTTGTATGTACGAATCTTCGCAGAACGGTCACCAGTAGATACCATAGTCTTACGCTTAGATGCAATCTCGTCGAGATACTTAGAGTACTCAAGGTTGAAGACACGGGTACGCAACTCCTCGAATGCCTTGTCGAAGTTCTTGAGCTGTGACTTCTGATCCTGGCACTGTACAACGATACCTGTAGGGATGTGGGTAAGACGGATAGCAGAATATGTGGTATTTACCGACTGACCACCAGGACCTGATGCACAGAAGATATCCTTACGAATATCGTTCATCGAGATCTCGATATCGAACTCCTCGGCCTCAGGAAGTACCGCTACAGAGGCTGCAGAGGTGTGTACACGACCCTGTGTCTCGGTCTGTGGCACGCGCTGTACGCGGTGTACACCCGACTCATACTTAAGAGTGCCATATACGCTCTGACCTGTAACCTTCAACACAACCTCCTTGTAACCGCCCGCAGCACCGTCAGATGATGAGGTAATCTCATATCTCCAGCCCTTAGACTCGATATACTTGGTGTACATACGCAAAAGGTCGCCTGCGAAGATAGCTGCCTCGTCGCCACCGGTACCACCACGAATCTCGACAATAGCATTCTTGTCGTCCTGCGGATCCTTAGGGATAAGAAGAAGCTTAATCTCCTCCTCCATCTTCTCGATTGCAGGCTCAAGTGATGCGATCTCCTCGCGTGCAATCTCGCGGAACTCCTCGTCCTTCTCGTTTGCAAGAACATCCTTCGCCTCAGCAAGGTTTGCAACAGCTGTGCGGAAGCGCTCTGATGTCTCGATGATAGGCTCAAGCTCCTTGTACTCCTTGGTGAGCTGAACAAACTGCTTAACGTCAGCAATAACCTCTGGGTCGGTTAGCTTTTGACCAATCTCCTCGTATTTTAGCTTAAGACCATCGAGGCGAATAAGTATCGAATTATCTGCCATATTTATCTCTTTATATATTAATCGCGCAAATATAACGAAAATTTCTTGAAAAATAAAGCGTCGCTAACTCATTGGTGGTTAAATAGTTTGATTTATGATGAAAAAATTAATACAAAAAATTTAACCAAAAGACTTGACAAACGCATTTTTGTGTTGTATATTTGCACCGTCAAACATCTCATAACGTTTTCCAAAATATCGCAAATATTAACAGTCGATAGAGGAGTGTTTGAGAGTTGTTAACAATGCTAAAACTCTGAATACAAGGGTTTGGTATTATATAATCAACGATAATTAACCCGTTTTTAACAATTTTGTAAACATTGGATTGGTGGTAGAGATATACTCCCTGCTGCTGGTGCGATATGAGCGAGCTCGCTTATTACTAACAACTTAAAATATTTAATTTATGATTTTCAAAACAATACCAAAAAATGGTGCATCTTGGCTCAAACCGCTCCTCTATAGCTTGGAGTTTGACCAGAGAGAGGAGCAGGTCGAGGTGGAGATTTATGACCTCTTAACATCGGTGCAATTAGGCAGATTTATGCTCTACAACACAACCTCGGCAGAGGTGGATATTGCACCTTATATCCGTAGTAGTAGACTATCTGCACCTCTTGTAATGCCGAGCTCTATTATTGAGTTTTCACCAGATGCTTGCCGCGTGGTGTTGCGAGCAAAGGGAGAGGAGTCGGAACCTGTTGTTGTATTTCGTAGCGATATAGGTGGGCTATCGCCACGAGTGTTAAGCTCTCTTTCTGAGAGTGGCACGGTGGCAGTGGGCGAGCACATACGCTTCACGATGTTAGCCAATAGCACCATTAATCTTACCATTGCGCACCCCTCCGATGGTGGTATTAAGCGCATCAACTTTGCCACTAACGGTCTACCCTGCGAGGTGGCAGTGCCAATAGCGAGTGCGAGTGTGGGAGAGCGTATTATTCTGCGTGTTGAGTGCGACGGTGAGTTGGTTGGTGTCTACAACTATCATGTTGTGGAGCGTGATGAAAGCGCTGTGCGCCTTGCATGGGTAAACTCTATTGGCGGTATAGAGTGCTGCACATTTCCGCAGAGTGTAAGGCGTAGTGTGGCGGTGAAGTCCGAGGATGTAGAGGGTGAGTGTGGCTGGTATAGGCGTATCGTGGGCTTGACGATTGTAAGGCGAGTGACAATGTTGGGTGCTACGCAGAGCGAGGTGGATGGCCTCCTTGACATACTCCTCTCGCCGAAGGTCTATCGCTGCGATAGTGGTAACGATATGGCGGTGCAGCTCCTCACCGACACGGTTACCTACGACGAACACGGAAGACTGCGAAGATTGGAGTTTGATATCAAGGAGGAGTGGAAAGGGGGTGTGTTATGACTCTTTTGAGAATCGATGGTGTGGATATTTCCATCTCGACAAAGAGTGTGGTATTGCCGGCGTTCGATGTTAAGCAACTGCGTAGCTGTGAGGCACAACGCGAGGGGGCAACTATGATGCTGAGTGTTAAGGCCACGGAGGTGGTATCTCGGCTGTTGGGTCTTGCCAATGAGGCATATCCTAACAGGGTATTCAACAACGACTACCACTATGGCGAGGTGGTTAAAGATGGCGTGGTGCTCTTTATTGGAGTGGTATCATATATATCGACGGAGTATATCGACAGAGTGCCGTACTACAACCTTCGGCTTGTTTCGGGAGGTGCTAAGTGGGCAGATGTTGCAGCTACCACAAAGCTAAATGATACGCCTATTCAGGCGACTCGATTTATGGATCTTTCGAGTATTCACGAGTCGTGGAGTGATGATAATCCGATTAAGATGCTGCCCTTAAATCGCGATAGTTATCCCGAGGCTGATAGTAGTGGTCTATACCATATCTACCATCCAAAGTTTCCGCAGGATTACCATCCGTTTATCTCGGTTAAAGCCCTTATGGATAGTATATTATGTGGCGATGACTATAAGCTTAATAGTAGATTTCTTAGTTCGCCGTTCTTTGAAAAGTTGATGATGAGTGGTGCCTATAAGGGTGTAGAGAGCGAGGTGGCATACGCCACGATGGGCTTCTATGCTATGCGCTCAACCACCGACTCGGCAAAGGCAGATGCCTTGGGTCGAGTTGACATATCAACACCTAAGCAGGGTAGGTATATAGGGGCGTTGGTAGATACCGTAAGTCCAGCGACCGTGGATGAGAATGGAAAGTTCTGCGAGAGCGCATATAGTAATGGCGGATGTTTTACCTTCGAGGATGGCGAGCCTCAGTTCCGTCCTACGCGAGATATCGATGTGGCATTCGATATCCACTTCGACTATACCACCGACTATAAAATCGAGTCCTCAAAGTGGTTGAAGGGCTTTACTAAGCTCTATGCTGGCTTGGGTTGTACGGTAGATGTAGCTCTTCCAAACCCCTATATCGACCGCCGTAGGGAGGCAAACGCAGATATGCAGTATAAGCTCTATATCTTCGACTATGATGAGACTGCGGAGTATAGTCTGACAGATTATGGCAAGGTGTCGGGTAGGGTCTCGACAGTGAAATTTTCATCGCAGCCATCATCAAGGGTGCGCCTTATGAAACGCGCTGCTGGTGATGCGTTCTATGCCGAGTTTATGGGCGATTGGGCACTCTATGATGGCTATGTGGCGGATAGTGGCACCAAGAGAGTGGAGTTCACCCTACGCACACCATACGAGCATTGCTCGCCGTCGTCGCCAAAGATCTTTAATACGATCTTCTTCAGCGGTGCAGAGCCAGGACAGCAGCTTACGCTTCACCCTGGGTGTAGCATAACCCCAGTTTTTGGAGGCACGGTAGGCTATGGTAAAAAGATTACGTTCGAAGATATTGCCCACCACGATATAAGAAACTCGGATATCGTAAATGCCGTAGCCAATATGTTTAACCTATGCATCTACACACACCACCCATCGAAGACAATCTTTATTGAGCCATACGACGATTTCTTCAATGGCGAGGTTGTAGATTGGCGTTCACGACAACGCGATGATAATGCCCTATATCGTGAGTGTGTGGTTGATAGCTTTATGGTTACTCGGTTGGGCTACCAACCCTCAGATGCCGCTGTCGCCCATTGCTACGATGTTGACAGCGAGGAGTTTGGGCAATGGAGTCACTTTGTCGAGAGCTACGCCACGAAGCAGAGTGTGGAGAGTAGGCTAAATCCGATTTTCCACCCTACAGCCTCGATACCAACACTTGTAGGCTCTGCCCCCTCGGCTTCGATCTTAGTTGTAGGCGATAGAGACAAATTGGAGGATATGCCCTATATCGAGCCGCGCATAGTGCTCTATCACGGTACAAAGAGGCTCCCAGAATCGGAGTACTGGCCTACGCCATACGGACGAGATATATATCCCTCTGCTGCGTTTCATAGCGTGGAGGATGGTGAGACGCTCTGCTTCGAAGATAGAGATGGCATTGAGGGCTTGCATCGCTACTACGACAGGGAACTCAAGGAGTGTGCTACGCGCCAGATGCTTACAACGGATATCTATCTTCCACCGGAGCAGTATGTTGCGCTACTTGATCCAAATAGTAGCGGGGCTAATCTCCGTAGTCGCTTTAAGCTTAACATTCAAAACTCATCCTCGATATTTCGCCTCGATGCCATTGAGGGGTATGATAGCAATCGGTATATCGCTCGCTGTCGTTTTCTAAGACTCTGTGAGGAGTAATTATAAACCTTAAAGTTTTAACGTATGAACCAAACCATTAAGATTAAAAACGAGGTCGATACAACGATTATCGACATCGAGGGCACTATCGGAGTGCCCGAGTCGTGGCAGTGCGACAACCCTGAGCTGAGGGTTACAACCTACGAACGCTTCAAGGAGAGCGTGTCGCGCATCGCCGATATCTCTAACAGCACCATTCGTGTGAATATCCGCTCGACGGGTGGCGATGTGAACGATGCCCTGCTTATCTACGAAGCGCTTAGGGCTACGGGTGCTAAAATTACCACTTGCTGTTATGGTTATACCGCCTCGGCGGCAACTATTGTGGCGCAGGCAGCAAGTGAGGGATGTCGCCTTATAGCTCCAACATCGCTCTATCTTATCCACAACTCGCTATGTGCCGTGGAGGGTAATGCCGATGAGATTCAGGCAGAGGTCGAGATGTTGCGTCAGACGGATCGTCGTATTGCCGAGGTCTACGCCTCGCGCTCAGGTCGTAGTGCTGAGGAGTTCTTAACACTTATGGCAGCGAATGGTGGTCGTGGTCGCTGGCTGTCGCCTGCGGAGAGTATCGCCGAGGGTCTTGTAGATGCAGTGGAGTGTGAGCAACCGGCAACTACCATTGAGCATCAGACGATTACCGAGCGTGCAAAGAGTGGTGTTATGGCGCTTCTACGAGCTGTAGGCATTGAGGTTGGCAAGGAGTTGCCAGAGCCTATTGACGATATAAACGTAAGATCGTTGCAGAGACCGTGCAATGTATCTGATGCCTCTAAGGTAGCATTCGAGGAGGCGCAGCGAGGCGTAGATACCACATTGCTAAAACCCGTCGAGGACCCCTCTCCTATGGAGCATAGCACCGAGCCTCGCCAGCAGGCATACGAGAGCGATGTGCGATCAATCAAACGCCTATTTAATTAACCAAAGTGGTGTGTAACGCCATTCATTAACAACAAATTAAACCTTTTACTAACATTTAAATTTTTACAATTATGGGAATTATTCAGCAGCCTAAGACCTATTCAGGTCGTGATCTTGAGACAATCTTCTTCCGCCCAATGATTACGGGTGAGAACTCCGAGCAGCTCGGTATCAGAACTCTCTACAATATGCCGATGCCGACAACAATCCAGCTCTGGAGTCCACAGAGCGATGTCTTGCAGCCATACTCTTCGGGATGGTCGGGTGGCGCTACTGCGGTGCGCAAGCAGAAGGAGATCGCTATGACCAAGGTGAAGGCGGAGGTCGGCTTCTCGGCATCGGACTACTTCAACCAGGTCTATGAGCTTATCACCAACAGCGCCGAGGTCAATATGGATGATCTTACAGGTAGTGAGCTCGAGAAGGCAGAGACAGAGATGTTCCGTGCAGCTATTGCTGAGAGCCTTCGTGTTATGATGTGGCTCGGTAATACCGATGCCGACGAGAACAACCTATTCGATGGTCTGCTTAAGCTTATCGATACATATCCTTGCAAGTGCGCGGATATGACTAGTGATGGCTGGTATCCAGAGATTGTGTTGGAGATGTTCAACAGAATGTGGACCAGTGCCGATCCACGTCTACGAGCCTTGAAGAAGGAGGGTCACCTTGCATTCTTTGTGACCTCGGATGTCTACGATGCATACGAGCGCTATCTCGATCAGTTTGGCACCGACGCCTCTTATAGCGAGCTTACGACTGGTCGCCGCGAGCTACACTACCACGGCATCCCAGTTATTGATATGAATATCAGCCACCTTGTCCCATCCGATTCAGACCCACGTTGCATCCTTACCGACCGTAGAAACCTTGTGCTTGCAGTGAATACAAGCGACTACCCAGGTGCTGAGGTGCGTATGTGGTACAACCCTGACGAGATGGAGAACCGTCAGCGCGCAACATTCCTTGCAGGTTGTGAGTTGCTCGATGAGGAGTTGGTTGTGAAGGCCATTTTTTAGAGCATTTGAATTTGTTAACCTTTAAATAGATGTTCTTATGTCAGAAGGTAAGATTACTACCCGCATAACATCTATCGCCAACCGTGCCGAGCCCCTTTTGGGCTCGGTGGCGGTGGGTGGTAGTGGTGCCGAGAGGGGTAAGGTGTGGAGCTGGGGTGACGATAATATGTTGCCATACGTCCTCTCGTTGTTGGCGCGTCGCTCGGTGGCACATCGCCGTATTATCAATGACAAGGCAGACTATATCGCAGGTAACGCGATGGTGTGCAACGATAAGCTGCCCTTGCTCTCGCACCTTGTGCAGTGCGCTAATGGCAGTGGTGAGTCGTTGCGAGCTGTGATATCGCGCATCGCGCTCGATAGTGCAATGTTTGGCAATGCCTTCCTGGAGGTTGTCACAGATGAACGCCATAGTTTTCTCTCGTTCTATCACATCGATGCCTCGAAGTGTCGTATCTCGGCAGACTCGGCGCATGTCGTTGTCTCGAACGACTGGCGTAACTTCCGCGCCTCGGAGTCGGCAACGCTCGCACTCTATCCTAATTTCGAGTCCTGCGAGGATGGTACACTGCGCGCTGTTATCCACTACAAAAGTTATGAGCCGATGTTCTCCCACTACGGTGTTGCACCCTATATAGCGGGTTTAGATGCTGCGGCAATTGTCTACAAAACAGATCGTTGGAATATCTCGCGTATAGATAACTCTTTCCAACTCTCGGGTGTTATGATGCTCGATAGTGTGGTTGATAACGAGGCTGCTGCCGAGCGTGTGGTGCGCCTTGCCGAGGAGAAGTTTGCGGGCAACCCTGGTCAGGTATTGTTTGTGTTGCGCGACCATAACGAGGGCGACAATTCGCGCTTTATCCCAATCGATACCACCTCTGACGGCGACTGGCAACGCCTTCACACTCAGGCTGAGAGCGACCTTATTGTGGCGCACTCCTGGTTCCGCTCACTCAGTGGCTTGGACTATACTACGGGCTTTTCGGCAGATCGAATCCTCCATGAGTATGAGGTGGCGCTAAATACGGTTATTATCCCTGAGCAGAGGCGTATTTTGGAGCCTATACGTGCCGTGGTGGAGCTTGTATTGGGAGTCGATGCCTCGTCGTTGGATATTATAAATCAGCCACCTACGCGCTCGAAGCCTATATATATGCGTGTCTGGGAGGCGCGCAAGGCA
The DNA here is from genome assembly GCA_045633525.1 of Alistipes sp. Lineage (GTDB taxonomy): Bacteria > Bacteroidota > Bacteroidia > Bacteroidales > Rikenellaceae > Alistipes. Next base: position 11,566 of record JAZQYM010000072.1, read on the forward strand.
GATGGCTTGGAGTATGACGAGAGCGACCCTAAGCAACAGCTCTTCCTATCGCAGATAACAAAGTATAACATTCAATCCATAGGCTAAGATGAAGACTATTCTAACACCAAAACAGATATACGATCAAATCTTCTCTGTGGAGGAGAATTACAACCCTTCGGCTGTCAGGGAGGTCGATATTGCTATTGTCGAGTCGCGCTATCTGCTACCTATTGTGGGTGAAGGACTCTACAATGCCCTACTTGAGGGTAGCTACGTTGAGCTCTGCAATAACTATGTCGCTCCGATGCTTGGGGCGTGGACCCGATATGTTGTTGAGCCGCTGCTTGCGGAGCGTTGTAGCGCGGGTCATGGTGCTACGGCTGTTGATGCCGAGTTGTTAGCACGCCTGAAGATGATAGCCTCCGCTACCTCGCGTCGCCTGAGTGACTACCTCAATGCCAATGTCGAGAAGTTTTCGGAGTATAACCCTATTGATAACCCCTTAAATCACTGTTCTATAGATGGAAATATTGTGCAAATATATTAGTGCTACGGTGGCAGGGCTCTGTGCTATGCTCTGCCCCATAGCGCCACTTATCGCCACCGCCTTGGTCTTTATCGCTATCGACTTCGTTACGGGCATTATGGCATCGCGTGCCGTAGCACGCCGTGAGGGTAGAGATTGGTGGATTGAGAGTCGCAAGGCGTGGCGCACAATCTACAAGGCGGGATTTACCGCCGTGGCGATTATTATGATGTGGCTTATCGACCACGTGCTTCTTGGTTTTCTAAATCTTAATCTTGCAAACCTCTTTACGGGCTTTGTCTGTGGCGTTGAGCTGTGGTCCTTCTTGGAGAATGCCACGACCATAAGCTCCTCTCCGCTCTTTAGCTGGTTGGGTAAGTGGGTAAAGCGCCGTGTAGAGAAGGAGGTGGATAATGAGTAGGGGCTTAAGAAATTGTAATCCAGGCAATATACGCCGCTCTAAGACTCGCTATAAGGGTGAACGACAACCGAGCCGTGATAGTGAGTTTAAGGAGTTCGAGAGCATGGCATACGGCTACCGCGCGATGTTTGTCCTGCTCGATACCTACTCGCGCCGCTATGGTCTCTGCACTATCCGTCAGATGCTGAACCGCTACGCGCCGCCTGTGGAGAACTTCACCGAGGGCTACATCCGCTTTGTCTCCGAGAAGACGGGTATCGCTCCCGATGAGATTATCAATACCCGCGATGCCCGCGATATGGTGCCTGTGGTGGCTGCGATGTCGCAAATCGAGAATGGCGTTGCGGCAGTTATGGATGATGTCCATCGCGGCTGGGAACTTTTCGAGACCGAGTAGGATGACTATTATTAAAAAGAGCTGTCTAAAATTTTAGACAGCTCTTACTTTATATACATTCTACACTATAGCTTCTCGCCATAGGCTAAGTCGCCAGCATCGCCGATGCCTGGGACTATATATGACTTTGCTGTAAGCTCCTCATCCACAGCGGCACACCATAGGGTGCATTTTGCTGGGTTGGTACGCTTCTTAACATAGTCTACACCCTCCTCCGAGGCGAAGACTGCGGCAAAGTGTGTGTGCTCAGGCTCGCCAGCACGGCGGATAAGGGCATCGTAGACCATCATCAACGATGTGCCAGTAGTGAGCATTGGGTCTACAAGGATAAGGGTCTTGCCCGCAAGCGATGACGTTGAGACATACTCCACCTCCACGATAAACGAGCCATCGGGACGGCTCTTGCGGTATGCCGATACAAAGCCATTCTCGGCATCGTCAAAGTAGTTCAAAAAGCCCTGATGGAAGGGTAGTCCTGCGCGGAGGATTGTGGCGATAACGACCTTGTCGTTGATACACTCTACGGCGGCGATACCGAGTGGAGTCTCCACCATTTCGGTCTTGTACTTTAGCTTTTTCGAGATTTCGTATGCCATAATCTCTCCCACGCGCTCCATATTTCTACGGAAGCGCATAGAGTCCTTCTGTACCCTTTTGTCGCGCATCTGGGCGAGGAACTTGTTGAGAATAGTATTCTCCTTGTTCAGTATCTTTACCATAGCCGTATATATATTAATATAGGAAGTTATTGAATGGGTAACGACCAGCGTGTATCTCACGCACCATGCCGTAGAGGTCGGAGCGTAGCTTCTCGACACCTGTCTTATCGCGTGCCGAGATAAAGATACATGGGGTGTTAGCCTTAGCAATCCAGCTCTTCTTCAAATCCTCCAACGAGAGGTTCTCCTTAGTAATAGGTGTAAGGTCATCCTCCTCCTTTGGAGTATATGTGTAGGCATCGATCTTGTTGAAGATAAGGAACGTTGGCTTATCGCCCGCGCCGATATCTGCTAAGGTCTGCTTAACAACTGCAATCTGATCCTCAAAGCCCTGATGCGAGATATCTACTACGTGTAGCAAAAGATCTGCCTCACGCACCTCATCGAGGGTCGACTTGAAGGACTCGATAAGCTCGGTAGGGAGCTTGCGGATAAAACCCACAGTGTCGGACATAAGGAATGGCAAATTGTCGAATACCACCTTACGCACCGTCGTATCGAGGGTTGCAAAGAGTTTATTCTCGGCAAATACCTCGCTCTTCGAGAGTAGGTTCATAAGTGTCGACTTGCCTACATTTGTATAGCCCACCAACGCTACACGCACCATATTACCACGGTTTGAGCGCTGTACAGCCATCTGGCGGTCAATCTTTTTGAGATCCTCCTTAAGCTTCGATATACGGTTGCGTACGATACGTCTATCGGTCTCAATCTCGCGCTCACCGGCACCACCACGAGTACCTGTACCACCACGCTGACGCTCAAGGTGTGTCCACAAACCTGCAAGACGTGGGAGCATATACTCGTTCTGCGCCAACTCTACCTGAGTCTTGGCGTACGCTGTTTGCGCGCGCGACATAAAGATATCAAGGATAAGGCGTGTGCGGTCCATCACTTTGCACGGCATCGCCTGCTCGATATTGCGTGTCTGTGCTGGCGAGAGCTCGTCATCGAAGATTGCAACATCTATCTCTTGCTCCTTACACCACTCGGCAATCTCCTGTAGCTTACCTGGACCGATATAGATCTTTGATAGTGGCTGTGGGAGTCGCTGTGTAAAGCGCTTAACACTCTTTATATTTGCCGTCTCTGCCAAGAACTCCAACTCGTCGAGATACTCCTGAGCGGTATCAGGGTTTTGGCTGTCGCGGATAACTGCTACAAGCACGGCGCGTGTCTCGCGCTCCTCGACAGTTGGTATAGGCTCTTTGCTTTTGCCTTTTGGCTTCTCTAACTCTTCTTTCATCTATTATATAACTTGTAAGAAAAATGGGCGAGTCCAAATGATTAGTTGAACGCGCCCATTTAAGTAGATTTGGTTTATTAGATCTGGATCTTAAACGCAACAGGAAGTGTAAATGATACCTTTACTGGCTTACCACGCTGCTTACCTGGCTTCCAACCATTCTTCATCTCGTTAGCCTTCTTCAAGACCTCGATAGTTGCATCTGAAAGTGTCTTATCTGGAGACTGAAGCACCTTGAAGTTCTGCATCTTACCATCAGCGCCCACAACGAACTGAACAACCACGTTACCCTGGATACCATTCTCAAGAGCAATCTGTGGATACTTTACGTTCTGCTGCACCCAGTTACGG
>JAZQYM010000073.1:0-4188 GCA_045633525.1 Alistipes sp.
ATAGAGCAACAGCCTTCTAAGCTGTAGGTCTTGGGTTCGAGCCCCAACGGGATCACAAATGAATCGAAAAATATAAGAAGTGCATTCGCACTTCTTATATTTTTATCTATATATCAATGATTTAACGACGAAATTCAGACCGCGCAAATCCCTTGAAAAATTGATAGAAAATCCTTATAATTTCCCCCATAATTATTTCGTAAGATTTTTGGGTTATGCTCTCTCCTCACATCACCGATAGTCTTACTGCGATGTTATTGTTCTGAGCAAGATTCGTAGGGGGGGTGAATACTCTTATGCACAGAATGCCTATCGTCCTAATGAGGATAGCATCATACAGCATGTGAGAGGTAGTAACGGCGAGTTCAATGCCCCTTCACGTGAGGCCATCTACTACCGCATTCACAAGCTCGCTTATGGCGACTCTTGGACCTATAACTTTGAGACCTTCGCAACGTGGGATGCAAAGAATAGATAAGCACCCAAACGTAGTAAACGAGAAAAGCACCCGATTTTGGGTGCTTTTTTGTTTGGTGCGAGGGCTTACTACTTCTTCAAGAAGCATGTTTTGAGGACAATGCTGGTGCCGTCAATCTTGCAGTCTACCTCCTCGTGGTTCTCGGTTAGGCGAATGCTCTTAACCTTGGTGCCACGCTTGATAACCATTGATGAGCCCTTAACCTTCAAATCCTTGATAACGGTCACTGCATCGCCATCCATGAGCTCTGCGCCGTTGCTATCACGTGGTGTCTCGTCGCTTGCTGTAGTAGCGCACTCTCGCCGTCAAACTCGTATGCACAATCGGGACATACATATAGCGAACCATCGAAATAGACATACTCGCCACCACACTTCGGACACTTTGTAATCTCACTCATATTGCTTAGTTTAAAGTTAGTAAAATCGTTGTATCTAATCAGCGTGCAAAGATAGCGCTTTATTTTGTTAAGGGTCAATAAGCCTATTTTGCGAGCTATATGTGTAACTCTATCGTTCGCCTTTGAAGCGGTCGAGGAAGGCGATGAGTGAGACATCGCTATCCGTAAGGCCGAACTTCTGTCGCAATCGTGAACGAGCGACGTTGATACTACCAATGCTCTGGTGTGTAATATTGGCTATCTCCTTGGTTGACAGATTCATATGGATGAATGTACATAGCTTACGCTCATTTTTCGTAAGGTTAGGATACTCTTTAAGGAGATTTTCAAAGAAGGTGTCGTTGGTACTCGCCAATCGCTTCTCCACCTCTGCCCAATTGTCGCTCGTAGCATGGCTCTTCTGCAACTGGCGGATGATACGGCGCAACGCGGTGCGCATCTCTCGGTTATCGGTTATATTAACTGCTTGTGTGAGCTCGTCGGAGAGCTTCTCCATATTGTTCTGCTCCTCATACTGCTGGAGCTGCTGTATCTTGATGATTTCATTCTTGTAGCGCAGCTCCTGCTCCTGCTTTGCGCTGTTTAGGCGGCTATTCTTGCGCTGCATGCGCCACAAAAGGAGCGCGAGGATAGCAATTGCAGTCACCAAACAAATTCCGAATATGTATAGTCTGCTTTGCAGCTTGTTATACTTCTCCTTCTGTTCCATCTCGTGCTGATGTTGCTTCAAGCGTTCATCAGCCTGCGCAAGCTCCATCTTGTTGATTAACAACGACAATTTCACTACATTAGAGGTGTTGTACAGTCGTGTGTAGGTCTCAGCAAATGCCATAAGCGCCTCGTACGCCTCACGATAGCGACCCTGATTAAAGTATATATCCTGCAACAAGAAGAAGGAGTGAACATTCTTCGTGTCGAAGTCCTCCTGTCCGAGAAGTTCAATGGAGTGTTTAAGGTCGCTAATAGCCTGTGAGGTATTTCCAGAGATAAGATTGTAGAAACCTGATGCCGAGTAGTAGTAACCCTCCTCCTTGAAGTTGCTCAACAAGGGGTTTGCTCGCAAGAGATACTCCGCAGCATCCTCCATCTGGTTGTGCTCAAGAGCAAGCATTGAGGCGTTGAGATAGATATTGATAAGCAGGTCACTGAACGAATACTTGTCACAAAGCACCTCGGCCTGCTCGGTCAGCTTCGCAGCTTCATCATACGATAGCAGGTAGTTGAAACGGTTATTCAGCGCTCGCACGGCCTGATGTGCCTGCTCACGATTCTCAAACGACTCAGACACTAGGCGATTATACTCCATTGCCTTCTCCACGTTATTATAGTAGAAATAGGTCACCTGTTCAAGCACAAGATATGCCTCGCGCTCAGAGGTAACATCACCCATACGTTTCGCGTCAACAAGAGCCTTCGTGCTATGACTGAAAGCATTATGGTAATCGCCATTACGTAAGTACATACGACCAAGCAGCGCATTTGTGCGTGTAAGGCATGGCTGGTTATCGAGTGCTTCGTACATCTCCGCCGAGCGAAGTCGGTAGTTGAGAGCCTTATTGTAGCGGTGGAGCGAAGTCTCGGCATACTCTGCCATGAAGTCATACATCATGGCGATGTCATTACCAATAACAGCCGAGTCAATGTCGCTGGCTATTCGCTCTGCGTAGAGGTATGCCGAATCACGATTGATAGTACGATAGTGCTCAAAACGCTCGAAGTCACTGCGCTGCTGTCGCGAACTAATTTGTTGAGCACAAGCAGCATTGGGCATAGGAGCTAAAATGGTGAATATCGCAATAATAAAAACAAATAAAGAAGCATATTTTTTGTTATATAGGCTAAATTGCATATTCTTAGATATTTAAGTCATATTGTAATACAAATGTAATATTATTTTTTTGAATTATTATAATAAAATAACAGATATTTTTGCAAATATTTTAAGGTCTTGGAGTAGTTTTGTATAACAAAAGTCGCAAATAACAACAAAAACTATAACGGCCTATGAAAAAAGCACTCCTCTATTTAATGACAATTGCTACAATCGTAGCTTGTAACAATAAGCCAGAGATTCCAAATGGCCCAACCCCTCAGGAGCCAGATGAGAACGCTATTAACATAGTAGTAGATGAGTCTCGATTGACAGCCTATCAGGTAGCTTATAGCATCTACCCAGAGGACAAAGAGGCATATTTCTACTGCGATGTTATGTCTAAGGCTCGCTACGAGGCTGCTGACCTCAATGAGGTAAAGGCGGAGTTTGAGTCTGCACTACGCAACTACGCACAGATGACCGAGTCATCATATGAGGAGGTATGCGAGCAGATGCTCTTCAAGGGCGATCAGGAGAACTTCCTCAGCAACGCCGGCTATCGCGAGAATACCGACTTCGTGATTTACGCATTCTACTGGGACGAGAGCGATTTCGTAGAGAAGGTATATGCAACTGAGTTCCGCACCCCTGCGCACGTAGATTCTACAGAGAGTGTAGCTATCGAGTTTTCGGGCATCGACCCATACGAGATGACTGTTAAGTGCACACCTACCAGCGACGTTGAGGAGTATTACTACTACTTTGCAGAGACTACAAAGGTGGAGTCGATGCTTGCACAGCTCGAGGATAAGAATGCCTATATGTCATATCACGCGATGAACGTGAGCATCAAATACAGAGGCGAGCAGACATTATCACAGAAGGGTCTAAAACCAGAGACATCATACACAGCACTTGTGATGCTTATCGACAAGAAGGGCAACCGCGCACAGGTTTCAGCTACCGAGGTTACAGAGGTCGTACAGCAGAACGTACGCATAGAGTCTGAGTTGTTCGAGACTATGCTTGGCGAGTGGACAGGCGTTCAGACCATCACCGATGGCTACGCAGAGCCTACCGTATCGGAGTTTACAGTAAATATCGTTGCCGGTGTTGATGATTACGACTACGACTATCGCGCAAACAACCAGCTCGTAGCATTGGTTGACGGCTGGTGCAACGTGGCATACTATAGCGTCACAGACCTCATAGAGTATGAGATTGAGGATCCAGAGTTGAAGTGGGGCCCCAAGTGGGTGTTCGATATCGCTGAGGGTGATGTCATCACGATGGATGGTCACGCACGCCACTCGGTAGTTGGTTGGTTGTTCTTTGGCGACTGCTTTATGCTCACGGCAGACCCAGCAAACCTTGGTATAGAGGTTGACAACGACTTCGACGTAACAGTGTCTGAGGATGGCAACACGTTGACTATCTCTTCACCCATTGCCAACTACTACCCATCGTTGGTATACAACTTCGATGGATTTGGCTGGA
>JAZQYM010000074.1:0-24593 GCA_045633525.1 Alistipes sp.
TGCAACGATGGAGAGCATCGCTCTCCAACTCGCCAAGTAGTCTGCTATGCTATAAACAAAAAAGAGAAACTTTCGTTTCTCTCTTCGTACCCAGAGCCGGGGTCGAACCGGCACAGGGGTGAACCTACTGGTGTTTGAGACCAGCGCGTCTACCGATTCCGCCATCTGGGCATCAGATTTCTCTGAATTGCGGTGCAAATATACGACTAATTTTTGTAACTGCAAATTTTTAGCCGGGTTTTTTGCATATTTTTTAGTGGTTGTGGCATTCGTGGTGGCTACAGCCCTCGCCAGAGTCTTTGATAAGACCGATAAGGTATGCGCGAACAACCATTTCGATATCGCCACGGCAACCTCGGATAACCTTGATATTATGGCTCTCGAGCTTATTCTTTGCGCCCTCGCCCATATTACCTGCGAGCATAAGCTCGATGCCCATTGCCTCCATATCTGCTGCAATGCCCGATTTGCAACCGCAGCCCTCAGGGGACTCCATGCGTGAGGTGGCTACAATCTTTCCATCCTCTACCTCGAAGATGGTGTAGTAGGCGCAGTGACCGAAGTGGTCATCTATATGTCCGTCGCGTGTAGGAACAGCAATTTTCATGACTAATTATCAAATAAAGAGCAGGAGGCGTAATAGCACTCCTGCTCGTATATTAACGAGTAATATGATTACAAGTTAGGGTTGATCTTTGACCACTCCTCAATAGCAGGAACGATGCCCAAAGTTACCAACTCATCACGCATCTTGCAAAGGTGTGCGTATGAAGCGTCGAGCATAGCGATCTCCTCCTCAGTACCAACAGGCATCTTGTATGAGCAACCGTTCTGGTCAAGAACAGTGTCCATAGCCATCATGATGTGGTTGTACTTCTCGTTAGATACGTATGTACCTGCAGGGAAACGGAATGGCTCGCCACCCATAACTGAGCGAATCATCTCAACTGAAAGGTAAGATGGGCTCTGGAATGATGAACGACCACGAAGCTTGATGATAGCAGCACCACCCTGAGTTACATCCTTCTTCATCTGTGCCCACTCCTCAGCAGTGAACTCCTCAGTGCCGATGATGTCAGTAAGCTTGCGACCAGCGATCTTTACAGAGCTGCCGAATACTGCCATCTGCTCGCCGTGGCCACCGTATGTAGCGCAACCCTCGATCTCAGACTGCATAACGCCGAACTTCTTAGCAAGAGCGCTCTTAAGACGTGTTGTGTCAAGACCTGCAAGAGTTGTAACCTGACCTGGCTTAAGACCAGAGTAAAGCAATGTTACAAGACCAGTAAGGTCAGCAGGGTTGAAGATAATAACAACGTGCTTAACATCTGGACAGTAGGTCTTGATGTTCTTACCAAGCTGCTCTGCGATCTCGCAGTTACCCTTCAACAAATCCTCGCGTGTCATACCCTCCTTGCGTGGAGCACCACCAGAAGAGATGATATACTTAGCATCCTTGAAAGCCTCAGCAACATCAGTAGTTGCAGTGATGTTTACATTGTCGAAGCCGCTCTGGCGCATCTCCTCTGCAACGCCCTCTGGAGAGAATACGTCGAAAAGACAGATGTTGTTAGTAAGACCCATCATAAGAGCAGACTGAACCATGTTTGAACCAATCATACCAGCTGCACCAACGATAACGAGTTTGTCATTTGTTAGAAAAGCCATAATCTAATTTGTTTTTAAGTTATTTAATAGATATAAATTCCTATTATTGTGTTGTGTTGTTTGTAATATAACAATACAACCACGCAAAATTAGAAAACATTTCTACTATATGCAAGCAAAATCTAAACAAAATTATACTAATTCGCGCATTTCTTCTGTAGTCTGTTGTAAGTGTATGGAATTATACCTATATTTGTATTGCCCATACTACGCAATTGTGGGCTATATGATATGGATATAACTAATTTGGAGATTGAAAACAAGTGTGGCGCCTCGACGATATGTTTCGGAAATGCGCTTAGCTTGATATATAAGCACCTGCCTAAGTATCGTAGAATAATTGTTATTACCGACGAGAATGTGGCGGGGCGTTATCGCACTCTTTTGCGCCACTTTGAGCAGATTGTTATTGGTACGGGCGAGGATAATAAGAATCTGCAGACGGCGATGACAATCTACGAGCGCCTTATGGAGATGGGGGCTGATACGCATACCTATCTGCTTGGTGTAGGTGGTGGTATTGTGACCGATATCACGGGCTTTGTGGCGGCAACCTATATGCGCGGTTTGGACTTTAGCTTTGTGCCTACAACGCTCCTTGCTCAGGTCGATGCCTCGATAGGTGGTAAGAATGGTGTAAACTTCCATGATTACAAAAATATGGTGGGTACAATGCGCCAGCCTGAGTTTGTTATATGCGATGTGATGATGTTGCACTCGTTGCCTGAGAGAGAGTTCCGTGCCGGTATGGCGGAGGTGATCAAGAGCGCTATACTTCGTGATCCAAACCTCTTTGAGTTGTTGGAGAGGTGCGATCCTGATATTCAGAGGGGTAGAGTGGATGTGCTGTTTAGTGTGGTGCTCTCGGCGGCATCGGTTAAGAATGTCGTATTAGCGGAGAATGAGGTGGAGCCAGGTAAGCGCACACTGCTTAATCTTGGTCACACCGTGGCTCATGCTATAGAGAAGTTAACGCACGAGGTAAACCATGGTGAAGCGGTGGCGATAGGTCTCTCGGCGATGTCATGGGTGAGTGTAAGGCGTGGTAAGATGGAGCGTGCCGAGGCTAAGCGTATCGATGCGCTATTGACAAAGTTCGGCTTCAATCTTGATATGCCAGCGGGAATCTTGGCGATCTTGCATGAGGCGCGATACGATAAGAAGAAGTTTGATGATAAAATAGATATTGTGTTCCCAGAGGCCGTAGGTAGATGTGTTGTGGAGCAGATTACTTTTAACGAGTTTGAATCAATGTTTTTGTAGATATGAAAAGAGCGTATATATTGTTGGCAGAGGGCTTTGAGTGTGTCGAGGCGCTATCTTCGATTGATGTTTTGCACCGCGCTGGTGTTGATCTTAAGCGCGTAGCAGTGGGTGACTCGCTAAATGTGGTGTCGTCGCACGGAATAATGTCGTTGCAGTGCGATATGTTGTTGGAGGATAATATGTTGGAAGATGGTGATGCACTTATTCTTCCTGGTGGATATCCTGGTTTTGTAAACTTGGGAAATTCTGAGGCTGTATGTCGTGTTGTACGAGGCTATTATGAGAGTGGTCGCTTGGTAGCGGCTATTTGTGGCGCACCTACGGTGTTGGCTGTGGCTGGTGTAGCTAATGGATATAGAGTTACATGTCACCGCTCGGTAGTGGGTGAAATGGAGGGGTATCTCTACGATAACGAGGGCGTTATTGAGGATCGAAATATCATTACTGGTGCTGGCGCTGGTCGTTCGATAGAGTTTGCCTTGGCTATAGCCGCACGCCTTGTAGATGCTGAGACGCTGCACAACGTGCGTCAGGGTATGGAGCTATGTGAGTAGCTAAAAATACTCTTCGCGGTAGTTGTAGCTATTGCGCATAAGTTCAAAGTTTTGGGGAGAGTTCTTCAGTGCGAGGCTCTCCTTTTCTATGTCGCAATATTGAGTTATAGTGTCGCATAGCTCGCTCCACGAGATTGGTCGTGGGAGGGTACGCTTTATGCCCTCGGGATACCACTCTTTTAGAGGTAGATCGAAGTGGTTGGCAAGGGCGTTTACTACCATTGCTGTAGCATTTGCCTTGCCCTGTACTGAGTAGCCTGCTATATGTGGTGTTGCGAGGGTTGCTCCTTGTAGAATTTTGTTATCTAAATTAGGCTCCCCCTCCCATACATCAAATAGATATTTGTGGTTGCTATTGGTCATAGCAATATTATCTACAACCTCTCCGCGTGATGCATTGATAATAATTGTGTTAGGTTGCATCAGCTCGAGCAACGCATTATTTACAATGTGGTGCGTTGTGTCGTCGAGAGGGGTGTGCATTGTGATGATATCAGACTTGCGGGCAATCTCCTCAATTGTGTAGAATTCGCCACCCTCGCGAGCTTGACGTGGTGGGTCGCACTCCATAACTCTAAAACCCCATTGGCGTGCATAGTTCGATACTAAAGAACCTACATTGCCAACGCCTACAACACCGATGGTGTAGCACTCTGGAGTGCACTTATCTAATGAGGTGATATGGTGCAATGCTGCTGCTACCCATTGTAACACTCCGCGAGCATTGCAACCTGGTGCGGAGCATACCTTGATGTTGTGTGTGGCGCAGTAATTGTGATCGATATGGTCGGTGCCTATGGTTGCTGTAGCGATGAATTTGACTGCAGACCCATCCAATAACGCTCGGTCACATTTGGTGCGTGTACGGATGATTAAAGCCTCGGCACTACGCACTACATTGGCTGTTATCTCTTTTGCTGGTAAGTAGATAACCTCACTATATGGCTCAAGGATGCCTTTAATGTATGGTATAGCAGCGTCTACAACAACTCGCATAGTGCTTTTAGTGGTTTAATTTTTAGCAAATATATATAAAATATTCGAAAAATATTACTATTTTTGCGTGTTAATTAGGCATGTAGTAAACATTTTGCTTAGAGTATGGAGAATAAGAAATTTGATCCTAATGGCACGATTCCTGATAATGGTAATTATTTTGGTATTCCGTTAACGCCAGATGAGGCTGCTTTGGTGCTTATCTCTGCACCATGGGATATTACTGTGTCGCAACGTGCAGGTAGCTCATACGCTCCAGATGCTATTATCGAGGCATCACGTAGAGTCGACTTTTTCGAGCCTATGGCACCTTATAGCTGGCGCAAGGGTATCGCTACTGCGCCAATCGATTATGCGTTGCAAGATATGTCGCACCGTCTTCGTACAGATGCGATGCGTGTTATTAAGGTTCACGACGATATTGGCTCGTTTGCATTTGACCATTTGGTATATGAGCGTCGTTTGCGCCGCGTGAATGAGGCTACAGAGCAGATGGTTGATAACATCTATAAGCAATCGAAGAATTGGTTGCAGAAGGGTAAGATTGTAGGTTTGGTAGGTGGCGACCAGTCTGCAGCGTTTGGTCATATCAAGGCTGTGGCTGAGCAGCACAAGAATATCGGTATCCTACATATCGACTCAGGTCTTGATCTACGAGTTGATCACCATGGTTTCTCTCTTTCAAGTAGCTCTATTATGCACAACGTGTTGCGTGATGTTAAGGGCGTCGATAAGATTGTGGGTGTTGGCGTTCGTGCATTTAGCCCTGCAGAGTGGGAGTATGCTTGCAACGATTCACGCATAAAGCTCTTTACTGGTCAGCAGTTGTGGTCGCAGCAATTTGAGGGTGTTAACTGGTCGGATATCTGCAATGATATCATTGCTGAGTTGCCAGAGTGTGTATATGTCTCGTTGGATATCGATGGTCTTACAATCGAGTGTTCTCCACATACTGGTACTTTGGTTGCTGGTGGTTTGCTCTTCCCAGAGGTTGTATATCTCTTGGGTAAAATCGTAGATTCTGGTCGTCGTATTGTTGGTTTTGACCTCTCAGAGGTAGTTCCTGACTTGGAGGATTCTACAGATGCTGCTATTGCATCGCGTCTGCTATACAATATGTGTTGTATGGCGTTGAAGCACCACGATGCTCCAGATATTTTGTAAAATTAGAAGATTTAAAATACTTTGTACTATGGCATTATTTACAAAGTTCGGACGTGTAAAGCGTAGTCACATTCTTTCGCAGTATGGCAACAACTTCCTACAGGCTCCTTGGGCTGGAGGTATTGTTTTGATTGTATGTGTTGTGATTGCTATGTTGTTGGCAAACTTGCCTGCGACAACTGAGGTATATCATCATATTCTTCATGCGGAGCTTGGTATCTCATTTGGTGGTAAGCTCTTCCCTGAGGCGATGACCGTGGAGAAGTTTGTGAACGACTGCCTAATGGTGGTATTCTTCTTTACCGTGGGTTTGGAGATACGTCGTGAGATGTCGGATGGTCAGCTCTCCACTCCAAAGAAGGCTATTCTGCCTATCGTGGCTGCCATTGGTGGTATGCTCGCCCCTGCACTTATTTTTATCTTGTTCAATGGTGGTACTGAGGTGGCTAATGGTTGGGGTATTCCTACGGCTACGGATATCGCCTTTGCAATTGGTATAATGTCGCTCTTGGGTGACCGTGTGCCAATATCGTTGAAGGTATTTCTAACAGCGTTGGCCGTGGCGGATGACCTCGGAGCTATCATCGTGATTGCTGTTTTCTATGGTGAGTCGCCAGATTTGCTATTGTTGGGTATCGCGGCACTTATTATGGTGGGTATCTACTTTATGCGACGCTTGGGTGAGTTCCGTATGTTGGCATATATTATCCCCGCGGTGGTGGTATGGATACTCTTCTACTATTCGGGTGTTCACGCGACACTTTCAGGTGTTGTTATGGCGATGCTTATCCCTACAAAGCCTCGCTATAGCAAGTCGTACTACCTACATAAAGCTGATATTATCGAGAAGGGTATTGCTAATGCCGACCATATTGGGGATAAGCACGAATCTGACGAGTTGAGAATGTACTATTTGCGTCGTATGACTCAGATCTCGAATGGTGCGCAGGGTATGAGTCACCGTATGGAGCATCTGTTGATGCCTTACGTTAACTTTATTATCATGCCGATATTTGCTCTTGCCAACGCGGGTGTACATATCCCTTCTGCTGAGTACTTCAATATTTTTGAGTACTCTGCCGAGGCTGGCTCTATAGGTATGGGTATCTTCTTTGGCTTGGTTGTGGGTAAGCCACTCGGTATATCATTGTTCAGCTATTTGGCGGTGAAGTTCGGTATTGCTGAGCGCCCTGCTGGTTCAACCTGGAAGATGCTTATTGCGGTGGCATGCTTGGGTGGTATTGGATTTACGATGTCTATCTTTGTGGATAGCCTTGCTTTTGACAGCGAGAGCCAGATGGAGTTTATCAATATGGGTAAGATTGCTATCCTTATGGCATCGACCACAGCAGCTATTGTTGGTTCGTTGTTGATTATTTTGGAGGCAAAGCGAGAGAGTAAGAGGTAATATATAATATATAGTATGAAGAAGATTTTATCGGCTATTATTGTGGTGCTTATGGTGGCATCGATAGGTTGTGCTAAGAAGCAGGGTGAGGTTAAGCCTCAGCTGATGACTACCAGCGCAGACTCGATGTCATACGTCTTGGGTCTAAATATCGGAAGAAACCTTGTTGGCTTGGATTCGTTGCTTAATATCGATGTGCTTTGCGAGGGCGTGCGCGATGCTTATCTATCACAACCATTGCTTAACGAAGAGCAGGCTCGTACCGCTTATTTGAAGTATATGAACTACGATGTATATGAGCGTACAAAGGCATTTGAGGGTCAGTTTTTGGCGGATTTGCGTAAGCAGGATCGTAAGTTCGTTGCAACCTCTTCGGGTCTAACTTACAAGGTGCACACCTTGGGTGATATGAAGAATACCATTCGTAGCAATCGCGATACTATTCTTATGCAATATCGTATCTATGATGTTGCAGGCGAGGTTGTGGATACCACATATTATAAGGGTGACACACTGCGTATTGCTGTAGGTTCTATGCAACGCGGTGTTATCGAGGCATCGAAGCTAATTGGTAAGGGTGGACACTTGGAGGCTTGGGTGCCATCGACACTTGCTTTCGGCTCGGCTGGATGCGATTCGTTGAATGTTAAGCCTAACACAATGCTCTATTATGAGTTGTGGTTGGTAGATGTGGAGAAGAGATAAACGAAATTAAATAACCTATAGAATTAAGATGAAGAAGATTTTTTATGCTATCATGATTGTAGCAAGCGTTGTAGCTTGTAACAAAGTTGATAATTCGATGTACTTCGATACATCAGATAATCGTGTTTACAATGATGCTGCCGAGAAGTTCGACACATTGTCGTATGCCGTAGGTATGAACTTGGGTTTAGGTCTTCGTTACCAGCCTTCTGGTGTGACCTTCAACTACGAGGTGTTGATGCAGGCACTCGAGGAGGAGTTGTCGAAGGATGTGTTCGATTACGAGGCTATTGAAGCTAACCGCGAGCTTGTCCAGCGTTTCTTTACTGAGCGTTTGCAGCCATACTCTATTGCAAACAGAAGAAAAAAGGATAATAACTCGCCTGTCGAAGTTAGTCTTTCCAGACAGCTCTTCAATGACGAGTTTACCGAGGATAAGGTCTCTGAGATGTTTGGTCGCGATATGGCAAACTACATACATACCGCAGCTTATCCTATCAACTTGCACTGGATGTTTGCTGCTATTGACGAGGCTTCTAAGGCTGAGGCTGAGGAGGTTCACGATAGCCTAATGCGTCTTACTGTATTGCAGATGCGTGGTACTTTGCAGAATTATCATACCCGCCTCCACCCAGAGTATATCGTTGCAGCATCGCGCGAGTGGCTCGAGAATGTAGCTAAGCAGCCAAACGTAAAGACTATGGTTATCGATGAGTTTGATACACTATATTATCGAGTAAATAAGGCTGGTAACAATGTTAAGCCACGTGGTATGAACGATACTATCGCATTTAGCTATGATCTATATACCCGTAGTGGTAAACTTGTTGAGTCGCACTCTAAGCGTGCAAATGACATTCGCGAGGCTTTGGAGAAGGAGAAGGCGGATAGCGTTCAGGATGAGAGACGTGCAGCTCGTATTAAGCAGCTTAGCGATCAGCTTGAGAGCGTTGAGAATCTTCGCGTGCCACTATCTAAGGCTCTTCTTAAGGGCTTGCAGTATGGTGTGCAGAATATCGGCGAGGGTGGTGAGATCACTATCTGGATGCCAGCATCACTTGCTTTCGGTGAGCGCGGTAACCGTATTGTGCATGGTCACGATGCTGTGGTGATGAACGTAACACTTAAGAGCGTAAGCTATGGTCCTACCGAGGAGGAGCTTGCTGCTATGGAGGAGGAGAAGCGTGCCAATGGAATACAACTGCCTAATGGTGTCTTTGCCCCAAAGCCACGTCCTGATGGCTCAATGCCACAAATGCCAGTGATTCCACAGAAGAATGTGGTAAAGCCAGTGGAGATGAAATAATATAAAAGTTTAATAATCAGTGAGCGCATCCCATCGGGATGCGCTCACTATTTTTATATATTGGTATTGTGTGTTATGGAAAAATTGTTTAATTTTGTACATCATTCGACAAATCATAAATACGTTATACACTATGAAAAGACTATCTTTACTTGTTGTACTTTTGGGCGCGCTCGGTATGGGTTGCTCCGAAAATGAAGAACTAAATTTGCCACAAGACCCAACGGAGAATCCTGGGGATGATGCAACACCTGAGGAAACCCCAATATTTGCTATTGACAATGATGGTGACATTGTTGTTAGAGCTGAGGGTGGAGAGGTGACAATTGCTGTGACTACAAATATGGAGTATAGCGTTGTCATTCCCGAAGAAGCGCAGTCGTGGTTGAGCGTTGTGGATAGCCGTGCAGATGTGCGTGAGGAGATACTTACTGTTATTGTTGCAGAGAATGACAGTCTCGAGGAGCGTTCGGCAGAGGTTGAGTTGGTAGATAGTGAGGGCAAAGTTTTGCAGACTATCACATTTGCTCAGAATGGTCAATCTAAGATTTTTGAGACTCGTCCTGGCGACAGCTCCATTATACCTCTAATGAATGGCGGTTGTGAGGTAGAGGTTTTTGTGACCACAAATATCGAGTATAGTGTTGTTATCGCAGATGAGGCGCAGTCGTGGTTGAGTGTGGTTGATACTCGAGCTTCGCTTCGCGAGGAGATAGTGACCATTGTAGTTGCTGAGAATCAGAGCTATGTTGGTCGCTCGGCAGATGTTGTGTTTGTAGATAGCGATGGCGAGGTGTTGACCACTATAACTATTATTCAAGATGGAGCAATGCTCCCTGATGAGGCTTCCCTTTGAATAAGATTTGGTCGTACAACAGAACCATCTAGTACAAAACATATCGTATGAGTTATATGCGCTTATCCAGTCAAAGGATGCTATTAACGCTACTCTTTTAGCTAATGGTTATACTGCATTATATGATTAGAGGGTGCCAACTGACTGACTTGTTGGCACCCTCTAATCTTTTGTGGTTATTTGCACTTTATGCGTTCTGCACTGGAGCAGCAGCAACCATATTCTTGTCGATACGAAGAGTTACATTGCTGTCAACCTCGATAAGAAGGCTAGTCTCGTGTACCTCCTTGATAGTACCGTAGATACCACCAGCTGTGATAATCTTATCACCCTTCTTCAAGCCCTTGCGGAAGTTCTCCATCTGCTTACGACGCTTAGACTCTGGACGCCACATAAAGAAGTACATCACAGCAATCATCGCAATAATCATAATCCAGAATGAGCCACCACCTGTAGGTGCAGTCTGCTGTGCAGCAACATCTGCGCTCTCGTCTGCAATAGTCATAGTAGTCTGATCAATAGCAGTCTCAGGAGTTGCGACAGCCTCTGTAGCTGTCTCTACAACCTCACCATCAATAAAAAGTAAATTCATAGTTATAATTGATTAATTAGTAAATTCTAAACGCAAATATACATATATTTATTATATCCACAAGAGCTTTCTCTCGTTTGAGCCACTTTCTACTCTATTTCTGCACCAATCCATATAACTATAGGTGCAGAGTCTATAGAGGTGGTAATCTCCATAAAGTTGCCCACCGAGCCCCATTCGCCACGTGAGTCGAACGTAAGAACGATATCCTTGCTCTCGTTGGGCGCAATAGGAGTGCGGTCAAAGTCGAGCCACATACATCGACACTGTGTAGAGTAGTCGAGTAGCACGATAGGGGAGTCACTACGGTTTGTAAGGCGGATATACTCCTCTACGGTTGCTGACCGCCTAACATCACCAAGGTCAACGATGACCTCACAGTACTCCTTGCCGTAGTACTCTACCGTGATGCCGTTAAATGGTGAACTCTCTACGGTGTTACTCTCGCTATTGTGTTTTGGGGAGCATAATATTGCGAACGCTACACCCAAAGTTGCGACGACAACGGCTACAATCGCAATTGCCTTGCTACGCTTCATAGTCTGAATTAGAGTAGACCGCGACCGCTCTTCTGGATCTTGCCCTCAGCAACGAAGTCTGCGACAATCTTATCCAAAACGCCGTTTACGAAGTTGCTACTTGTAGGCGAAGAGTAGTACTTAGCGATATCAATCCACTCGTCAAGGGTAACCTTAACAGGGATAGAGTCGAACTGAGTCAACTCAACGATAGCGATATTAAGGATAAGCGAGTCCATAAATACTACACGCTCAACATCCCAGTTCTTTGAGTAGCGGTCAACAATCTCCTGGTTATCCTCGTAGTCAACCAACGACTTTACGAACAAACGCTTTGCGAAATCAAGATCCTCATCGCTCTTGAACTTAGGCAATACCTTAACCTCGGTGTGGCTACGCTTAAGATTCTGCACTGTGCGCAACACCATAAACAAGGCAAACCCATAGTCATCAGTCCAAAGCAACGACATCTCGTTTACTACATCCAATAACTCCTCGTCCTGCTCAAGCCACTGGTAGAACTCCTCGACAAACTTTCTATCGTCGGTGAATGTAACCACCGGAGCCGACATATACTTCTTGTAGAACTCAGCCTCAATAAGATGGTTGTAAACATCGCGTACGGTATCGTTATGCTGAGACCAAGTGAGCTTGTGTGCAGCAAGGTGATCGTTTACTGAGTCGCTATTAGCGATAAGGTTAATAACAGCGTTGTCAACAAAACGACGGTTTGGGTTCAAATCCTCGTATGTAGGCAACTTCTTCTGCTTGGCAAGCTCGATACGACCCTCGGCATAGTTAGCTACCTCCACAATGAAGGATAGCATCTGGAAATAGAGGTCGTATGCTTTGTCAATAGATTCAACGAGGTTATTCTCCGAAGCGCGAAGGTTATCGGAGCCAGACTTAAGATGTGCGTAAAGTCTCTTAGCGACTTTGATTCGAAGCAATCTTCTACTCAACATAATTATGAACTGAATCGGTTATTGCAAAAGTGCGCCACAAAGGTAGTAAAAAATAGTTAAAAAAGAAGCATAACAACAGAATGTTGTGTAGATACTTTATTTTTCTTATCTTTGCCTTAGTTAAACTAAAACTTTGAACTATGAACAGCTTTGTGTATAATATTCCTACGAAGGTATATTTTGGTGAAAATCAGCTCGGAAATCTAGGCAAAGAGTTGCGTCGATTTGGTAGGCGAGTACTGCTTACATATGGCGGTGGCTCTATTAAGCGTATCGGTTTGTATGATAGAGTTATCGAGGAGTTACATAAAGCTGAAATGGAGGTGTTTGAGTTGTCGGGTATCGAGCCAAATCCTCGTATTGAGTCGGTGCGCAAAGGTGCACAGATATGCAAGGAGCAGGGTATCGATGTATTGTTGGCAGTAGGTGGCGGCTCAACCATTGATGCTACGAAGTTTATGGCTGCTGGAGCCTGCGTCGATCACGATGCGTGGGAGTTCTTTGGTGCTAACGCCAAACCGTTGGAACGTGCGTTGCCTATCGTTACGATTCTTACCCTTGCGGCTACGGGCTCGGAGATGGATACTGCGGCTGTAATCTCGAATCTCGAGACGGGAGATAAGCTTGGTCGTCTTGCGCCTGCGTTGTTGCCTAAGGTCTCGTTTTTGGACCCTACGCTTACATACTCGGTTAGCAAGTTTCAGACAGCGGCTGGCTCTGCGGATATTATGTCGCATATTATAGAGGTCTATTTCAATACTCAGGAGGATCTATTTATGCTCGACTGTTTTATGGAGGGTATGCTCAAAACTATCGTCAAGTTTGCCCCTGTAGCGCTTGCTGAGCCTGAGAACTATGAGGCGCGTGCTAACCTTATGTGGTGCTCATCGTGGGCGATTAATGGCTTTATAAATGGCGGTAAGCGCAAGGCGTGGAGTTGTCATCCTATGGAGCACGAACTCTCGGCGGTTTACGATATCACCCACGGCTTAGGCTTGGCGATATTGACACCACGCTGGATGGAGTACTGCTTGGATGAGACTACGGTTGATAAGTATGTGCAGTATGGCGTAAATGTCTTTGGCATCGATGCCTCGCAGGGTAAGATGACGATTGCCCGCGAGAGTATTCGTTGTACCGAGGAGTTCTTGTTCGAAAAGCTTGGTCTTAAGCGCACCTTTACCGAGGTGGGTATCAAGCGTGAGGACTTTGCTCTAATGGCTAAGAAGGCGTGCAGATATGGCGATATCAAGGGCTTCAAGACATTGACAGAGCAAGATGTAATCAATATCTTTGAGATGTGCTTATAGTCGCCCAATCACTATACAATAATATGGGGTTGCTCCGTTTGGAACAACCCCATTTACGTTGTAGTAAACGTTTTAGTTGTTGCTGCCTGTTCGCATATCTAGAATAGTATAATCTCCGCTGTAGCTTACAATGTGCATATCTGTGCCATCGGTGAAGGTAACCTCTAACTTTACAAGGTTATCACTAACGGTTAGTTTTCCGCTCTTATACACTCGCTGAGCACACTCCGTACCGTTGCTATTATACTCCTTGTAGATACTATAGTATGATAAGAATGTGCCAGCCTTACCATCATTATTAGTATTTAAGGTATAGACACCATTTGGAATACGGATATTAGTGTAATCGGTAGGGTGGACGTCTGAATAGATATCAAGGAAGTATTTCCAACCACCTGCATAGAACGAGTTTGTTGAATCGTAGTTGCTTTCAGATAGGGCAATATAGTAGTTATATGCCTCGTTAGCATAATCACCAAAGTAGTGACCAAGAAGGTATGGCGCAGTGATAGCAACCTCCTCTGGGCGCACCTGACCAGACTGTGTAACGGTTAATGTGGCGCATGACTCACCATAGGTAACGGAGATAACACCTACGCGCTCGTCGTATGACTCATTTGCAGAGATTGAGAAGCCAACCTTACCCGTATTCATATAGTTAAACGAGTGAATCCACTCAATATCTGCTGTGGCTACAACCGATAAGCCCTCCACAGGGTTTTCAATGCTATATGAAACGTAGCTCATATTAGAACCACTACTAACTGTAATATTATCCTTGCCGAGGCGTAGTTCAGGCTCAGTGGTTGAAGGCTGGTTAGGCTCTTGAGTTGAGTTGCCGTTGTTGTTCTGATTTACATCTGGCGATGTCTCGCAAGCTGTGGCAATATATGCACATAGCGACAAAAGAATAAATAGTCTTTTCATAATCATTGTATTTTTAGGTTAGTCAAAATTAATTTATATCAAGAGTGATTCTATATGTCGAGTTTGGCTCAAAGTCGGCGTTATATACAAGGATGAAGTTCTCATCAACGACAGCATCCCAGCTCTGACCCTCAGATAGTCGTGGGTTACGAAGACGCTCAGGGAAGAAGTAGTTGAATGGAAGGTCAAGTACATGCTCTTGCTTGAACTTATCGCCTCGCATACGCTCCAACGAGAAGTTCTCGGCTGTGGTGATTGTGATGATGTATTTGTTACCCTGTGTTGTAGTGGTGATAGTGTAGTCGCGCTCGCTCTCGACGCTCTGTAACTTTACATCCCACTTTGGATCGCCATAGTAGACCAATACGTCGCGGTCGTGCCAGAAGCCAACCATATCCCAATCTGCAGGGTTGTCTAAGTCGGTCTCTCTGCTCTGAACTTGTGAAAGACGATCTGCAGCATAAGTTAACTCCTCTCTCCAGCCTTCGCAGTAGTTGTAGGCCTCGTGAAGAAGCTCAGGAGTCCACACGCTATGTTGATGAAGAAGATCCTGCTCGTTCATGAATACTGCCTCGGCAAGGGTATAGCGGTCTGGTGATGTAACCCAGTACTTGAGGGCTCCCCAGCCAGCGCGACCATGCCATGTGGTCACTACGTAGCCAATCATTGTGGCAGCATTAGAACCATTCATCCAAGCTGCAGCCATACTCTCACGAGTGTTGTTCATATCGCCGATAAGACAGTTACCTACGGCAGTATATACGCGACGCTTGCCTGACTCGTTGATATCAAACTCCTCGTCGGTGAAGATATTGTGAGCATAGAGCTTGCCGTTGCGTGGCTTAAGATGTCCTAACGAGTATGGCATCTCAAGATTCTTCTGTGTAGCGTGTGCAGCGGTGACGATAAGGTCTGGATCGTATGCCTCGTAAAGCTCGCAGAACTTGCCGAGTACCTCCTCCTTCTCAACCATATCGGTGATAATCTCGCCATCACGACCATTCTTGTAGCCCCAGAGACCGCGCGTGTGGTCATCAACCCAGGCGTAGTTGTCGAACCACTTAGCAGAGTTAAGCTCCATAATTGTTGCTACGGCATCCTTGATAAGTAGTGGTTCGGTGCTATTGTTAACCATACGCATTGCGGCATTGGCATCGTAGCCTGTGATGATACCCCATAGGAAGTCGCTAAAGATATCCTCATCTACCTCGCGGCACATAACATTGAGGTCGATAACGTAGTCTCTGCCGATATTCTCTGGCTTCTCGACGATAGCAACATAGCGAGGGTATGCCTCACGAATATGCTCCAATGCCTCGCGAGGTTCTGTGGTATATGTTACAATCTTTGCCTTGTGTTTCGCAGCTATGGCGTTTGCTACCTCTACCCACTCCGCATCCTGCATAACGCACTCAGATGCAACGACTAAGTAGTCGTTACTCTTATAGCTACTCTTGTCGTTAGTGATGTTAAAGTAGCAGACCAAAGCGATCATTATGATGATGAAGCCTCCAACAATCTTCTTGTTCATACTACTCTTTATTAATGAGTGAACGTATATTCTCGATAAGCATACCTACAGCAACAGAGTTGAAGCCTCCCTCTGGAATGATAACATCGGCATAACGCTTTGAAGGCTCAACAAACTCCTCATGCATCGGCTTTACCGTTGTGGTATACTGGTCGATAACAGACTGCATAGTACGACCACGCTCGCATACATCACGCAAAATACGACGTGCAAGACGAAGGTCTGCATCGGTGTCTACGAATACCTTGATATCCATTAAGTCTCGAAGCTCCTTATGCTCGAAGATAAGGATGCCGTCGACGATGATAACCTTTGAAGGCTTAACCATTACTCGCTCCTCGGTGCGGTTGTGCTCTACGAATGAGTAGACAGGGTGTTCAATAGGTACATTAGACTTGAGTGTGCGGATGTGCTCCACAAGCATATCTGTGTCGAAGGCTGCAGGGTGGTCGTAGTTGAGCTTTGTGCGCTCCTCGTACGATAGCTCTGGGTGAGCCTTATAGTAGTAGTCGTGGCATAGTGTGGCCACATCGTCATCCTTAAATGCCTCCTGTAGTCGCTTGACAAGTGTAGACTTGCCCGAGCCTGTGCCACCTGCAACGCCGATAATTGTTACTTTCATACTCTTCATTTATAATTAGGGGTTGCACTGAAAGCACAACCCCATATTTAATATATTATGCATCGATATTTGCGTAGTGTGCATTCTTCTCGATAAACTCTCGTCGTGGTGGAACCTCATCGCCCATAAGCATTGAGAAGATGTGGTCTGCCTCGGCTGCGTTCTCAACAGTTACCTGACGCAAGATGCGAGTATCAGGATTCATTGTTGTATCCCACAACTGCTGCGCGTTCATCTCGCCAAGACCTTTGTATCGCTGAATGTGAACACCCTTTGAGCCAAACTCTGTGGTAATCTCATCGCGCTCCTTGTCGGTCCAGCAGTAACGCTCCTGCTTACCCTTCTTAACAAGGTACAATGGTGGGGTGGCGATGTAGATATGACCATTCTCGATACGCGCCTTCATCTTGCGGAAGAAGAAGGTAAGCATCAAGGTTGCGATGTGCGAGCCATCGACATCGGCATCGGTCATAATGATAATCTTGTCGTAGCGTAGCTTCTCAAGGTTTAGAGCCTTGCTATCCTCGGCAGTACCGATAGAGACGCCAAGGGCGGTAAACATATTCTTAATCTCCTCGTTCTCCCACATACGGTGCTCCTGAGCCTTCTCCACGTTAAGAATCTTACCACGAAGAGGCATAATAGCCTGGAAGTTGCGGTCACGGCCCTGCTTTGCAGTACCACCCGCAGAGTCACCCTCGACGAAGAAAATCTCAGCGATAGAGCGGTCACGGCTTGTACAATCGGCCAACTTGCCAGGAAGACCAGCACCCGAAAGAACAGTCTTACGCTGTACAGCCTCACGAGCATTACGCGCTGCGTGGCGTGCCTGAGCGGCAAGGATAACCTTCTGCACGATAGCCTTAGCATCCTTAGGATTCTCCTCGAGATAGTTGCTAAGTGCTGCCGACATAGCACGGTTTACAGCACCTGCGATCTCATCGTTGCCGAGCTTGGTCTTAGTCTGACCCTCGAACTGAGGCTCTGCAACCTTAACCGATACAACCGCTGTAAGACCCTCGCGGAAGTCATCACCGCTGATATCGAACTTCAACTTTGCCAACATACCGCTATCCTCAGCATACTTCTTAAGTGTGCGCGTAAGGGCAGAGCGGAAACCAGTAAGGTGGGTACCACCCTCGATGGTGTTGATATTATTTACATAGGAGTGTACGTTCTCTGAATATGAGTCGTTGTACTGCATAGCAACCTCTACTGGTACGCCACTCTCCTCGGTGTCGAGATAGATGATGTTCTCGATAATCTTCTGACCACGTGTCGCGTCAAGATACTCTACGAACTCCGAGAGACCGTGCTCAGAATAGTAGTGGTTAGAGAGAGGGTTGCCCTCCTCGTCCTTAACGCGCATATCGGTAAGGGTGAGGTGAATGCCCTTGTTAAGGAATGCCAACTCGCGGAGACGGTTAGCCAAGATTTCGTACTTGTACTCGGTTGTGAGTGTAAAGATAGAGCCATCTGGCTTGAAGGTGATGGTTGTACCACGATCCTCGCAGTCGCCAACAATCTCTACCTGAGAGGTTGGTGTACCCTTAGAGTAGGTCTGCTTGTAGATCTTGCCACCACGGTGAATCTCTGCAATAAGGAGTGTAGAGAGCGCATTAACGCAGGATACACCCACACCGTGCAAACCACCAGATACCTTGTAGCTACCCTTGTCGAACTTACCACCAGCGTGGAGCACTGTAAGTACAACCTCCAAGGCTGACTTGCCCTCCTTCTCATGCCAATCGGTTGGGATACCACGACCATTATCCTTTACAGATATAGAGTTATCCTCGTTAATGGTAACATAGATATCTGTACAATATCCTGCCAATGCTTCATCGATAGAATTGTCCACAACCTCATAAACAAGGTGGTGGAGACCCTTCTCTCCAATGTCGCCAATGTACATCGCGGGGCGTTTGCGGACTGCCTCCAAACCCTCAAGGACTTGGATATTCGACGCCGAATACTCCTCCTCGTGTTTCATCACTTTTTCCTGTTCGGTACTCATATTTTATGTAATATTTATATATTCTATATAAAACGCACAAAGATACGCATTATATCTCAAAATTCAAAGCGTTTGGCTAATTATTTTATGAGCTTAGAGTGATCTGAAATAGATCCTTAAATATGGCTATCGTTGATAGAATCTTATTCATCTTGCATATATTACCATTCAGTAATAAAATATAACAAATAGGAGGTGTGATGTTGTAGTTTTGGATAAAAATTACTATATTTGTCCAATTATGGAAGGTGTTAAAAATATAGTTTTCGACCTTGGGGGTGTAGTATTTGCGCGCGACCCAAGAAAGTTTGAGAGGGAGTTCATTGAGTTCTTCTCCTATATTATGTTGCCTGAAATGCCACATTTCTGGGAGGAGTATGATAGAGGAGTATCGAATTATGAGAGGGTGATTAACGACCTCGCGGAGTATAATAATTGTGATAAGGAGTTGGCGGAGCACAACCTTCGTCGCTCGATAGTTACACAGGAGGAGATTCCTGCAACAAAGAGTCTTATTGTAGATCTCAAGGACGCTCAATATAAGCTTTATGTACTATCGAATATGGCGCTGGATTTCATTGAGTTCCTACGAACAAAGGAGGTATATAAATATTTCGATGGCGAGGTGATTTCTTGTCACGAAAAGGTGGTTAAGCCTGATGCTGAGATTTATAAAATCTTAGTGGATAGATATGACCTAATTCCTGAGGAGACACTCTTTATTGATGACAGAAAGAGTAATATTGAGGCGGCTATGAGCGAGGGTATTTGTGGCTACCACTTCAATGCTCGTGACCCAGAGTCGAGCTGCCGTGAACTTAGAGAGATGTTATTAAAAGAACTATAACCTATAATAGAAAATAGTATGATATTTAACCTTAGATTGGAGTACCAGACTGCATACGGTGAGGACTTGTATGTAGTTGTAGGTGCTGAGAAGGAGAAGGCTTACCCTATGCACTACGTTAGTGAGGGCGTATGGAGCGTTGAGCTTAAGCTTCCAGCTGTTGCCGAGGTTGTCTATCGCTACGAGGTGCGCTACGGCGAACAGGTTGTGCGCAAGGAGTGGGGTGATAAGCACTACCTAAAAGTTGACAAGAAGGCTACTAATGTGCGCGTGTTGGATCGTTGGTATGATATGCCTAACGACCGCTCGTTCCACTCGTCAATGTTCACAGATGGTGTCTTCCATCGCGAGAAACCTAAGAAGGTGCAAGATGCTGCAGAGGGATACCTATCTATAAATGCAGATATCGCTGTTGTACGCTCATCGCAGCATGTTGTGTTGGTTGGCGAGGGTAAGGCATTGGGTAACTGGGATGTTAAGAAGGGTGTTGTGATGACCGACGCTGGCTTCCCTATTTGGAACGCGCGTATTAAGGCTCCAAAGAGCGTCTTTGCATATAAGTTTGTAATCGTAGATACTGAGTCGGGCGATGTAGTGGCTTGGCAGTCGGGTGATAACTACTACTTTAGCGATGCTGTTCGCGAGAACGAGGCTTTGGTATTAGCTCCGGTGCACCCAGAGTTCCAGATGACTCCATGGCGTGGCGCTGGTGTTGCGATTCCTGTATTCTCGCTCCGCTCTAAGTCGAGCTTTGGTGTTGGCGAGTTCAACGATATCCGTCTTATGGTTGATTGGGCTAAGTTGACAGGTCAGTCTATTATCCAGATCTTGCCGATCAATGATACCACTATGACTGGTACATGGCAGGACTCTTACCCGTACAATGCTAACTCTACATTTGCACTTCACCCTCAGTTCTTGCACTTGCCTGCAGTGGGCGAGCTAAAGGATAAGGAGGCTATGGCGCGCTTCGAGGCGTTGGGTAAGGAGCTTAACGGTTTGATGGAGGTTGACTACGAGCGCGTAAATAATGCTAAGAGTGAGTATCTTCACCTTATCTTTGCTCAGGACGGTAAGAAGACCTTGTCATCTAAGGAATTTAAGGCGTTTATGGTGGCTAACGAGGAGTGGTTGCGTCCATACGCTATCTTCTGTGCTTTGCGCGACGAGAAGGGTACACCTGATTTCAGTCTCTGGGGATCGATGTCGAAGTACACTAAGGCTAAGGCTGCGAAATATGAAAAGGAGAATGCTGAGGCTGTGGCATACCACTGCTTTGTGCAGTTCCATCTTGCTAAGCAGTTGCGTGAGGTGCGTGACTATGCACATGCTAACGGTGTAGTATTGAAGGGTGATATTCCAATCGGCATCTCTCGCACAAGTGTTGATGCGTGGGTATATCCTGAGCTATTTAATATGGATTCGTCTGCGGGTGCTCCACCAGATGACTTCTCTGTAATGGGTCAGAACTGGGGCTTCCCTACATATAACTGGGCTAAGATGGCTGAGGATGGCTATGCTTGGTGGAAGGCTCGCTTCGTGAAGATGGCAGAGTACTTCGATGCATATCGTATCGACCATATCTTGGGTTTCTTCCGTATTTGGGAGATTCCACTAAATGCTGTTAACGCCTTGCTTGGAAACTTCAATCCTGCATTGCCATACTCTTACGATGAGATTGCATCGTATGGCTTCAGATTTGAGGGTTGGCACGTGGGTAATGTTGCCGATACAGACAACGTATTGTTTGTAGAGGATAAGATTCAGAAGGGTAAGTTCCATCCTCGTATCACAGCATACAACACCGACTGCTACCGTTGGTTGTCTGATGATCAGAAGGAGGCATACAACCGCTTGTATAACGACTTCTTCTATCGTCGTCATAACGAGTTCTGGAAGTGGGAGGCGTTGAAGAAGCTTCCACCACTTACTGAGGCTACAAAGATGCTTGTGTGTGGTGAGGATCTTGGTATGATTCCAGACTGCGTACCTTCTGTTATGAGTGGCGAGCAGATTCTATCGCTCGAGATTCAGCGTATGCCTAAGGATCCTAAGGTGGAGTTTGGTTCAACATACGACTACCCATACCTCTCAATCTGCACAACAGGTACTCACGATATGAACCCATTGCGTGCTTGGTGGGAGGAGGATCGCGGTGTTACACAGCGCTTCTACAACCATGTTCTTGGCGCCTGGGGTGAGGCTCCATACTTCTGCGAGCCTTGGATTTGCGAGCAGGTTGTTGCTATGCACCTTAAGTCGCCAGCAATGCTTACTGTGTTGCCATGGCAGGATTGGATAGCTATGAGCGGTGAGCTCCGTCGCGAGAATCCACATGACGAGCGTATCAATGTGCCAGCAAACTCACGTCACTACTGGCGCTATAGAATGCACTTTACACTTGAAGAGTTACTTCAGTCAGACGAACTTAACAAGTTGATTAAGCAGAAGATTGCTGAGTCAGGTCGCTAATTGAGTGTAGATGACTATTAAGGACTATCCCAATCGGACTATCCTTTTTCGGCGGTGAATAGGTTTTCACCGCCGATTTTGTTTATTTACAACAGGATAGAATATTGTGTTGTGAAACGACTTTTCGTCAAAAAACCGTTTAAACCCTATTTTACTCTTGTTGTGTAGTCTTCTATGTAGTCTAAATTAAGTGTAAATAATCACACCCATATTAAATCGCCTTTTGTGCACTGCGAAAGGTGATTTTTCTATTTTATCCGAACAAGACCCCGAAAGAGTGTTGTTGTTTGCGTAACTTTTTCTAACTTTGTGGTGTTGTTGGGGTTATTCCCTCGGCATTACATATTTGATGAAAGTGTTTTCGCTTTTATCCTTAACGAGAAATCTGGAAAATTTCACAACTAAAAGGATAACGACAGCACTCATTTCTTGTATAGCTATGTGGCTATGCACTCTCTGTGCATATACCCCATACTATCCAAGTGTGGGGTCTTGTATCGTTTATTTTTAGTTGGGCATTCCAGAGCCTCGTGTCAGATAAACGGAAGTCAGCTCCACACTTTCTTTTTGTATATAATCCACCATAGCGGAGCGTGTGGTTTTGAGCGATTGTTATTAACTCAAAACATAAATGCGTATGAAAAAAATTGAGCAGTGGGGCTACCTCGCCCCCGAAATTGAGGTACAAGTGATCGAAGTGGAACAGGGTTTCTCTTTGAGCAATCCAAGCACAGAGCCTATGCCAGAAATTGGAGGTGAAAAAGAAGAAATTGGTTGGTAAAATTCTATATTAAAAGATATATGAGAAGATTTACAATTTTAGCTATACTTGCCACATTAGTAGGATGTTCGCAACATAGTGAGGAGTTGGACAGCCTCAATACTCCATTGACGAATCAAACGGAGTTCTACGCCTCTATGCCCGAGTGCGATACTCGCACCTATGTAGAGGATAATAGATACTTGCGTTGGAATGCCGGTGATGAAATCACCGTGTTTAATGGCAATAGCTACAATAGCCATTGGCAGTTTGCGGGCGAGGATGGTGCAAATAGCGGTAAGTTCAACGAGATTGAAGAGGGCGGTTTCGTTACGGGTACGCCACTTGACTTGGTGGCAAACTACGCCATCTACCCCTATGATGAGAATATTGCAATTAGCGAGGCGGGTGCTGTGTCGCTCACTTTGCCTGCAGTGCAGGGGTACAACCACACCTACACAAACTCGTTTGGCGCAGGTGCAAACACAATGATGGCGGTAACAAAGAATACATCGGATAACTTCTTGTCATTCAAAAATTTGTGTGGTTACCTTAAACTCAAATTCTATGGCGACGATGTAACTGTGAAGAGCATCACCGTCAAGGGTAATAATGGCGAGAAGATTGCGGGCCCTGCAAGCGTAACGATGGAATACGGTGGCGAGCCAGTTATTACAATGGGGGACGATGCCACCGACACCATTACTATCGACTGTGGCGAGGGTGTAGCGTTGAGCAACGATGCAGCAGACCCCACAACTTTTTGGGTTGTTATCCCCGAAATTACCTTTGAGGGCGGTATCACTATCGAGGTTACCGACATCAACGACCAAACCTTCTCGAGGCAGACAACCAACGTAGTGCCCATCGAAAACAATCTCATTCAACCGATGGCTGCGCTCAGGGTGGAGGTTGCTCCCGCGGACCCTGCTAGTAACGAGATTTGGTATACTGCAACAGGAGTGGCTACTCTTTTCTCCACAAGTGGTTTTGGCGCAAATATCGTATCTAACGAGTGGGACAGCGAGACCGGAAAGGGTGTTATCACCTTTGATGCTGATGTAACGACGATAGGATATGAAGCATTCTATCGATGCATTGACCTAACAAGTATAACTATCCCAGAAGGTGTAACTAGGATTGATGAGCGGGCATTCTATCAATGCGACAGACTTGAAAGTATAACTATTCCTAGTAGCGTTCGGTCGATTGGGTATAGAGCATTTTTTACTAGCGGCGCAAGTAAAGTATATATAACTAACATCGCTGCTTGGTGCAATATTTATTTTGATGGTATTGAATCCAGTCCATTTAATCGTACAAGAGGTTCTCTATACCTAAATAATGAGTTGCTTACAGATTTAACCATTCCTGATGGCGTTTCTTCTATTGGAGCTTTTGCATTCTATGGTTGCACCTCGCTGACAAGTGTTACAATTCCCGATAGCGTTACTAAGATTGGAGAGGATGCATTCACTTCTTGCAGTAGACTGGCAAGTGTTACAATCGGTAATAGCGTTACTTCAATTGGATCGTATGCATTCTGGTGTTGCACCTCGCTGACAAGTGTCACAATCCCTGATAGCGTTACTTCAATTGGATATTGGGCATTCTGTAATTGCACCTCGCTGACAAGTGTTACTATTCCCGATAGCGTTACTTCGATTGGAGAGAAGGCATTCGCTAGTTGCTATAACCTGACAAGTATTACTATTCCTAGTAGCGTAACTTCGATTGGAGAGTCTGCATTCGAAGGTTGTTATTTTAAAAGGGGCAACTTTGTTAACAATTCATCACTAGATGCCGAACAAAACGGATATTGGGGAGCGGTGTTAGCTGATATGATTCAATCTGATGGGTTAGTTATAGACGATAATATTGTTATATCTTGCCGTAAAAATGCAACTTCTGTAACAATTCCCAATGGCGTTACTTCGATTGGTGATTCTGCATTCAGTAGTTGCAGCTCGCTGACAAGCATAACTATCCCCGATAGTGTTACTTCGATTGGAAATTCTGCATTCTATTATTGTAAGAGCCTTGCGAGTATCTCCATTCCCGAGGGTATTACTTCGATTGGATATAATGCATTCTGGTCATGTAGGAGCC
>JAZQYM010000075.1:0-21865 GCA_045633525.1 Alistipes sp.
AGTAGAAGGCGCCACAGTGAAGTGCAAGATCTTGAAGCACCTTAAGGACGATAAGGTTCTTGTGTTCAAGAAGAAGCGTAGAACAGGTTATCAGAAGTGTAACGGTCACCGTCAGTATCTGACTCAGGTTCTCGTTGAGGAAATTAATGCGTAACCCTTAAAAACTAGTAGAAAATGGCACACAAAAAAGGTGTAGGTAGTTCTAAGAACGGCCGTGAGTCAGAGAGCAAGCGACTCGGTGTTAAGCTTTTCGGTGGTCAGTTCGCTAAGGCGGGTAACATTATCGTTCGTCAGCGCGGTACAGTACACAACCCAGGTGACAACGTGGGTATGGGTAAGGACCACACACTTTTTGCATTGGTTGACGGTACAGTTAGCTTCTGCAAGAAGTCTTCTGGTAAGTCTTACGTAAGCGTAGTTCCTATGGCTGAGTAAGCACAATGCTTTATTGCAAAGAAAGAGGGGAGTCATTGACTCCCTTTCTTTGTTTTGTTGTGATAAGGCAGACATCTACTTCCGCTAACAAAAAGTCCCGACAATGAGCAGTACGCTTTAGTACAGCCCATCGTCGGGATTTTTGCCGAGCGAAAGTATCTGCTGCCTTCTGACAACAAAACGATTTGTTTGTGTTGTGGGGTTCCTATGTGCATAATGAGTTCAGATGAGTTCAGATGGGTTTCATACTAACCCATACAACCAATCCGACTACGCCTTTTAAATAAGCCTCAAAAAGGAAATTTGTTGTCCCTTTCGACTCTTGTTTGAGCCTAAAAATTATCACTATTTACTCAACGCTTATACTAAAAGTATACCTTGTTTCGTTACTCCATAAAAGCATTGTGCAAAAAGATGCGAAAAAAGAATCATATTATGCGAAAATAATAGATAAAATAGTATGTTTTTAAGCAAAAAATCGTATCTTTGCTTGTTAAAATGTGTGTAAACCGCAAAAACAGAGAAGAATTATTTTATAACCTATTAACTAACAGTTCTATGAGAAAATTATTTGTTTCACTCGTGGCTCTATTTGTTGGTGTTGCAGGGCTCTTTGCACAGAACCCTATGGAGCAACTTCCATTAGATCCAGAGGTGCGCGTAGGTGTACTCGATAACGGTATGACCTACTTCATCCGTCACAACGAGAAGCCTAAGGGTCAGGCTAGCTTCTACATCTACCACGATGTAGGTGCTATTCAGGAGGAGGACGACCAGCAGGGTCTTGCTCACTTCCTTGAGCACATGGCATTCAATGGCTCTGTAAATCTTCCTGGTAAGGAGATGATCGAGAAGTTGGAGACTATCGGTGTGCAGTTTGGCTACAACCTTAACGCCTTCACATCTTGGGATTGCACAGAGTATATGATTAAGGATTGCCCTATTACAGAGGAGAATCTTGATTTGGCACTTCTTATCCTTCACGACTGGTCACAGTTTATCGCTTTGCAGCCTGAGGAGATCGACTCAGAGCGTGGTGTGATTATGGAGGAGTTGCGTACTCGTGATGGCGCAGGTCTTCGCGCTCAGAACGATATGCTTAAAAACTTGTTCAAGGGTACTCTCTATGAGCACCGCAACCTTATCGGTTACTTGGATGGTCTTCAGTCATTCGATCAGCAGGCTTTGGTTAACTTCTACAAGAAGTGGTATCGCCCTGAGTATCAGGCATTGGTTATCGTAGGTGATATCGATGTTGACCAGGTAGAGGCTAAGATTAAGACTCTTATGGCAGATATCCCAGCTTCACCAGCTGATGCTGCTCAGAAGGAGGTTATCGTAGTTCCAGCAACTGAGGAGCCTATCGTATCTGTATTCACTGATCCAGAGCTTACCCAGTCATCTGTAATGATGTTCGCTCGTCGTGAGGCACTTCCAAAGGAGTACAAGAATACCATGATTGGTTACACTTTCGACGTAGTAAACAGCTTCGTTACAATTATGATGAACAACCGCTTCCAGGAGATTGCACAGGCTGCTGATGCTCCATTCCTTGGTGGTGGTATGGATGAGGGTAGCATTGGTATCTGCCCAACTATGGAGTCTACAATGTTCTCTGCTACAGCTCACGAGGGCCGTATTAACGATGCCTTCCGTGCAGTTTACACTGAGATGGAGCGTATGCGTCGCCATGGCTTCACTGTTGGTGAGTTCGAGCGCGCTAAGCAGGAGATCTTGCGTTGGTCAGAGCGTCAGTACACTAACCGCAACGATGTTCGCAACGACGAGTATGCACAGCGCTACCTTGACTTCTACGCAAAGGGTACATCTATGATGGATGCTGAGACAGAGTGGGAGCTTGATCAGTTGCTTATCAATAGCGTTACTGTAGATGCTATCAACCAGACATACGCACAGATTGCGCAGCCTAACCAGAATCTTGTAATCTTGGCTCGCTCACCAAAGAAGGATGGCGTTGCTGTTCCTACTGCTGAGGAGCTTTTGGCTATCAAGGCTGAGGTTGAGGCTTCTGATATTGAGCCATACAAGGATAACACTGTTGTTGAGCCTCTTATCGCAAAGAACGTAAAGCTTAAGGGTTCAAAGGTTAAGGCTACTGCTGTTAACGAGTCTTTGGGTTACACTGAGTGGACTTTGAAGAATGGTATCAAGGTTGTAGTTCGCCCATCTACATTGAAGGCAGACGAGGTACGCATCCTTGCATCTGCGAAGGGTGGTTGCCCAATGCTTACTGACGAGGAGTACTATCACGGTCAGTTCCTTGGTATGGTGATGTCAAACTCAGGTATCGGCAAGTTCAATTCTACAGAGCTTAGCAAGCAGCTTTCAGGTAAGTCTGCAAGTGCAAGCGTGGGTGTTGATCACTACGAGCACGCTGTAAACGCTGGTGGTTCTCCAAAGGATATGGAGACTATTCTTCAGTTGATGTATCTTAACTTCACTTCTCCACGTTTCGACCAGACAGATCTTGACAACCTCAAGAAGATGTATGTACCATACTTCTCAAATATGGAGGCTGATCCTGACTATATCTGCTCTAAGGAGTTCTCAAAGACTCTATATCAGAACCACGTACGCCGTCAGGTAACCTCTGGTGCACAGATCGAGGCGTTGAATATCCCTGCATTGCAGAGTGTACACTCTAAGTTGTTCGGATATGCTGATGACTTCCGCTTCGTTATCGTAGGTAATGTTGACCTTAAGACTTTGAAGCCACTTGTAGAGAAGTATATCGGTTCACTTCCAACATCTAAGAGTGTTGAGTACAAGGTTGTGGATGATGGCGTTCGCTACCCAGAGGGTGGTGTTGTTAACGACTTCCGCGCTTCAATGCAGCAGCCTAAGGTATCTGTACGCCTTGTTTACACAGGTGCTATGGAGGATAATGCTAAGAATCGTCTTATCGTTGACTTGTTGAGCCGTGCTCTTGATAGCCGTTATATGGTATCTATCCGCGAGGAGAAGGGTGGTACTTACGGTGTATCAGTACAGGGTGGTATCGACGAGTACCCAACAGAGAACTACCTTGTAGGTATTGTATTCGATACTAACGAGCAGTTGGCTGACGAGCTTATCGAGATCTGCGACAAGGAGATTCAGAAGATTGCCCAGGAGGGTCCTTTGGCAGAGGATGTAGCTAAGGCTAAGGAGTTCTTGCAGAAGAACTACAGCAACGTACTCGAGAACAACGGTGGCTGGATGTCAGCTATCACACGTTGGTACGAGGAGGGTTACAACTACAAGGAGGAGTACCTTGGTATCCTTGAGAGCGTAACTCTTGACGATGTTAAGGCATTTGCTGCTAAGATGCTTGAGGATGGCAACCGTACATTGGTTGTAATGCGTCCTGAGGCTGTAGTTGCAGAGCAGCCAGCAGAGGTTGTTGAGACTGTTGTTGCTGAGTAACATATCGCTCAACTAAATAATCGAGGGGGTATCCACTGCGGATATCCCCCTTTTTTGTGAAATTTAGTGCAATAGTGGTATAACATTGCATAGATTTTAGTATCTTTGCCATTATAATAATGGGGCCTCTACAGCAAACTTTTACAACCCTGATGCTATTAAGTGATAATATTTAAATACTTTTTAGTATCTTTGTGCGATTAAACAAACCTCAAAGTAAGATGCGAAAACTACGTAATATTGCAATTATTGCCCACGTAGACCACGGCAAGACAACACTTGTAGATAAGATGATTATGCAGGGTAACCTCCTTCGTGATAACGAGCACTCTGGAGGCGACCTTATTATGGATAACAACGATATTGAGCGTGAGCGCGGTATCACCATCCTTTCGAAGAACGTATCGGTTATCTACCGCGATTACAAGATTAACATCATCGACACCCCTGGTCACGCCGACTTTGGTGGCGAGGTGGAGCGCGTATTAAATATGTGTGACGGTGTAATCCTGCTTGTTGATGCCTTCGAGGGAACGATGCCTCAGACACGCTTCGTGTTGCAGAAGGCACTGGTGCTTGGTAAGAAGCCTATCGTGGTTATAAATAAAGTAGATAAGGAGAATTGTCGCCCTGATGTGGTTAACGAGCAGGTCTTTGACCTTATGTTTACGCTCGGAGCTACCGAGGAGCAGCTCGACTAT
This sequence comes from Alistipes sp., assembly GCA_045633525.1. Classification (GTDB taxonomy): domain Bacteria; phylum Bacteroidota; class Bacteroidia; order Bacteroidales; family Rikenellaceae; genus Alistipes. Next base: position 4,563 of record JAZQYM010000075.1, read on the forward strand.
AAGACTATCTATGGATCGGCTAAGCAGGGTTGGATGTCGCACGTCGCTACCGAGCGCACTGACTCTATCTGCCCATTGCTTGATACTATCATCGACGAGATTCCAGAGCCAGAGGTTGTGGAGGGCACAGTGCAGATGCTTGTAACATCGCTCGAGTACTCGCCATACGTGGGTCGTATTGCTGTGGGTAAGGTTACTCGCGGCTCGCTTACAACGGGTCAGAATGTGACTCTTGCAAAGCGCGACGGCACACTCCTAAAGAGCAAGATCAAGGATTTGATGGTCTTCGAGGGTCTTGGCAAGGCTAAGGCTGAGAGGGTAGAGTGCGGTGAGATTTGTGCCTTGGTGGGTATCGACGGCTTCGAGATTGGCGATACCATCTGCGACTTTGTCGACCCAGAGCCACTGCCTCCAATTGCTATCGATGAGCCTACGATGTCGATGCTCTTTACCATTAACAATTCGCCTTTCTTTGGTAAGGATGGTAAGTATGTGACATCGCGCCATATCAAGGAGCGCCTCGATAGAGAGCTTGAGAAGAACCTCGCGTTGCGTGTTGAGCCAGGACAGAATGCCGACTCATTTGTGGTGTATGGTCGTGGTGTGTTGCATCTTTCAGTGCTTATCGAGACTATGCGTCGCGAGGGCTACGAGTTGCAGGTAGGTCAGCCTAAGGTTATCACAAAGGATATCGAAGGTATTAAGTGCGAGCCAGTGGAGGAGATGACTGTGGACTGCCCAGATGATTGCGCGGGTACTGTTATCGAGCTTACCACACGCCGTAAGGGTCAGCTTGTAAATATGGAGTCTGCAAACGAGCGCACACGTCTCGAGTTTATCATACCATCGCGTGGTATCATAGGTCTACGCTCTACGATGATCACTGCTACTGCCGGTGAGGCTATTATGACACACCGCCTTAAGGACTTCGAGCCTTGGATGGGTGAGATTGAGAGCCGTAACGTAGGCGCTATCATCGCATCGGAGACAGGTACTGCATACGCATACTCTATCGATAAGCTTCAGGATCGTGGTAAGTTCTTTATCTCGCCTATGGAGCAGGTATATTGTGGTCAGGTTATCGGTGAGCATACTCGTTCAAACGATATCACTGTGAATGTAACCAAGGCAAAGCAGCTTACCAATATGCGTGCATCGGGCTCAGATGAGAAGACCTCCATTGCACCTCCTGTAATCTTCTCGTTGGAGGAGGCATTGGAGTATATCCGCGAGGATGAGTATGTAGAGGTAACGCCTAAGGCAATCCGCCTACGTAAGATTTTGCTCTCGGAGGTAGACCGTAAGCGTGCATCAAAGGAGTAACAACCTATAAACTAAATAACTATGGATAAGAAAATTGGTATTGCTTGCGACCACGCAGCATACGAACTAAAGGAATTTTTGGTAGGCTACCTATCAACTAAGGGTTTTGAGGTCACAGACTTCGGTACACACTCTGAGGAGTCTTGCGACTATCCAGACTTCGCACATGCCCTTGGTGAGGCTATCGATAATGGTACTCTTGAGCGCGGTGTAGCTCTTTGTGGCTCTGGCGAGGGTATCTCTATGACCCTTAACAAGCACCAGAAGGTACGCGCAGCACTATGCTGGATTCCTGAGATTGCAAAGCTTTCACGCCAGCACAACAACTCTAACGTTCTCTGTATGCCAGCTCGCTTTATCTCTAATGATGAGGCTCTTGCAATGCTTGATATTTGGCTTGAGACAGAGTTTGAGGGTGGTCGTCATCAGCGTCGTCTTGATAAAATGCCCCTGTAATTTGAGGTGATAAGGCAGACATCTACTGCCGCTAACAAAAAGTCCCGACAATGAGCAGTACGACAAGTACAGCCCATCGTCGGGATTTTTGCCGAGCGTTGTATCTGCAGCCTTCTAACCTCAAATTATGTTGTACTCCTAATAAAGATAGTGCTCCCTTCTGACCTCAAATTAGGTTGTGCTTCTAATAAAGGTCGTGATCCCTTCTCAAAAGAAATTCGGTCGTGCTGCCCTTAATGTTTATATATCGCTTGTTCCAAGCAAAACTATTACTAATTACTCTCTACTAATTACTAATTATTTATGCCCCTTCTGACCTCAAATTAGGTTCTGCTCCTAATAAAGATAGTGATCCCTTCTGACCTCAAATTAGGTTCTGCTCCTAATAAAGGTCGTGACCACTTATAATTCTCCTCTTAGTTATAGCTGTCCTCGGCGTTTCATCCAGACGAAGCAGGCTTTGCATAGACCGTTTTCGCAGTAATTCTTATGTAGGTGGAGTAGGGCTTGTGAGTCGATCGCTGAAATAGCGATTGGCGATGTGGGATTTTGCCACATCTTTATATAGCGGTTATCCTCCGCAGGGATGTTCTTGGCTAACGTTAAGGCTCTTGTTATCAGCTCGCTATCCTCCATATATACGCCATTGGCGATAAGTATAGGGATAATCACATTTATGCCAAGCAGGTCGTTTGTAAAGGCTCCAATATGTGCCGAGGCGGTAATGCCAGCCTTATCAAAGGCAAAGTGCTCAAGCCAGTACTCCGAGGCTGCGCCCGAGAGTATCTTATGCACATCCTTGCGCGTGCTACACTCTGTGGCTGCAGCAAACGAGAGAGCCTGCTTATGCACCGATGCTGCGAACTGCACAAGACGCAATGTGGGGTGTGTATTAGGGTAGATATAGTGCAAACGCCACACCTCTGGTGCTAATGGCGTGATGTTATACTTAGCCTTGAGGTGGTTAAACTCCTCCTTTAATGCCAAGATATAGCTATCCTCAGCGTATAGGTCCAAAAGACCTGCACCACCCAAGAGCAGTGCTTCGATATTGAGTATGGCACCACGCTCCTTAGCAATCATATTATATGTCACAACCCTCGATAGTTGCTCCATAGCATTGCTGTTGTGGGTGCTACCCAAGTACTTAAGTAGTAGGGTGTAGAAGGTCTGATTCCAATCTTCGTCCACATCCTTATATGTGCGCATTATGCTCTCACGCTTCTGATTGACGCGCTCCTTAAAGAGGCGTTCAAAGAGTCGTGTACGCTCCTCGGCACTGATTTCGCCGAGGTACGCTGCACAAGCCGAGATATTCTCTAATACGCCCATAGTAGTGTGCTATAGTAGGTTAAGCTCGAGGAGAGCCTCCTCTGTCATCATCGACTTATCCCACTGAGGCTCAAAGGTTAGGGTGATGTTTACCCTCTCCACGCCCTGCACCTTGCTCACCTCGCGGTGGATATCCTCCAAAAGCATATCTGCCATTGGGCAGTTAGGTGCTGTGAGTGTCATAATGATATCTGCACTGCCTGATGGCTCAAAGTTAATCTCGTAAATAAGACCGAGGTCGTAGATATTTACGGGAATCTCAGGGTCGTAGATATTCTTAAGCGTAAGAACGATGTTCTTCTCCACTGTTAGTATCTCCTCTGGTGTCATTCTATATATGAATTTACTGTTATACAATTATTTATTCTTCTCAGCGAAGATCTTTGCATCAAGCTTCATCTGTGCAATCATAGCGCGGAGTCCGTTGCTGCGTGTAGGCGAGAGGTTTTCGCCAAGACCTATCGCATCGATAAAGTATAGTTCAATATTTGCTGCCTCCTCTGGGCTACGACCATTCATCACGCTGATAAGTAGTGCGATGATGCCCTTGGTGATGATTGCATCGCTATCGGCGCTATAGAACATCTTGCCATCCTTTAGCTCCGAAGAGACCCATACACGCGACTGACAACCCTCAATAAGGTACTTATCTGTGCGCTTTTGCGCATCTATCTCTGGTAGGGAGTCGCTGAGGCTGATGATGTAGTCGTACTTATCCAACCAGTCGTCGAACATTGCGAACTCCTCGATTATTGCATCCTGAGTTTTATCGTTTGCCATTATATATCAATATTTTATATTACTTTCTAAACTCGTATAGTGCCGACTCGGTTGAGGCCCAAGGTCGCTCGATGCCGAGTATGTAGGAGAGCGTTGGGGCTAATGCCGAGATGCTCACCTCGCGCTCTACTTGCTGTGACTTACCACCGCGATATATCATTAGAGGCACATTTCTATCGTAGTTGTAACCGCCATCCGATGATGAGCGTATCTCCTCTCTCTCAAAAATCCAACCAGGTAACAAATCGATGATCACATCGCCCGATCGAGTAGGGTAGAAGCTCTGCTGCATAAGACGGCTACGACCAGCACCGAAGTAGGTATTGCGTAGAGCTGTCGAAGATATTGCTGATGACACGCCACGCATCTGTAGTAGGAAGGTGGCCACCTCCTCGCGGATGGTTGCAATATCGAGGCGCTTGCTATTTAGAAGCGTATGGTTGAAGTATAGCGCCTTATTTGCAAAGCCCAGGATGTACTTATCCGAGCCATATTTTGCTCCAAGGAAGGCATTTACCAAGACCTCCATCTGTCCGATGTTAAATCTCTCACGTGTGGTATCGCCCTTATAGTTGTATGATGGCGATGTTCCGTGGTACGAACTTAGTGTGACCACGATATCCTCCTTATGCTTAAACTGCGCATAGAGTCGTACAAGGAAGTCCTCGATATCCTTATCCAAGCGGTAGAGCATATCCTCGTACTCCATAGACTCCGTACCGTAGGTCTCGGCGATATATCGAGCTGTGTCCAACGAAATATTGATAACATCGGGATGCTCGTCCTTGCCTAATGACTCCTTGGTGATATACTGGAAGGCGAACTTGAGCAACATTGTGTTACCCGCAGGGGTGTAGCACATCTTGCCAAAGTCGCTATTTGCAAGGTTGAGGTTTACATCGCTAATAAGCGTGGTGGTTTTACCCGTGATACCCTCCAATACTGCTACCTCGGAGTTAGTATAGTGCTTTGCACCGTAGAGTGGTCGCCAACGCTTGATATGATACATATTATTCTGCCCCTCACGGTTATACTCGGCAACCCACTTCGGTAGGTTCTGGCAATATGCCGAAGATGTTGTCCAGCGTGTCTGATTGCCCTCAGCCCAATATGCTATGCCATGCTTGCCCGCAAGAACTATTGCAGAGAGTGGATCTACAGCGATAGTGCAACACTTACTCGCGCTATTATGCATCATGACCATATCGCTTAAAGTAGGGCAGCTAAGACGATGAGGCGAGAACTTGCCTGTGCCCGTGCTTGGCTCTACGGCATACGCCTTGTTGTCGGCAAGAAGCTCCACGTATGAGCCGTCGACGTAGTTCCACCAATGCGTGCCTATAACACCGTGTGTTGCTGGCTCTGTGCCAGTAGCAATTGTTGCAAGACCTGCTGCTGTTGAGGTGTTTGCATAGTCGAGGGTAGCGTTGTGATATCTCACGCCGCTCTCCATAAGTAGCTTGAAACCTCCGTCAGAGAAGTTCGCAGAGTATCTGTCAAGGTCGCTATCGCTAAGTGAGCCCACAATGATGTTTACCACAAGGCGTGGCTTATCAGCCCAAGTCGTAGTGATGCTGAGCAGTGTAATGACTACTATAGATAGTGTATGAAAAATTAGTCGTCGCATAGGCTATTTTTGTAAAACCCGCAAATTTACAAATTTATTTGTAACATCTGCTCGAAATAGCTCTTTTCTTCTGAAAAATCTACCTCTTTAAACTCGGCAATTGCATTTAGCTGCTGGCGACAAAAGTTTTGGTACGCCTCGCTTGTGGGATTCAAAGGTCGATGTTTGCGAGCCTGCATAATCTCCGCGATCTTGCCTCGTTGCTGCTTTGCGTGCTCCGAGAGTGCTACATCGAAGAACTTTTCGGCTATATACTCCACCGCCTGAGATGATGGGTGTAGCATATCCGCATCGTAAAAGCGGTAGTCGCGAAGATCATCCATAACTATCTCATACGAAGGGAAATAGCTTACGCGCTCGGGGTGGTTTTGAATAACTTTGTCTATTGCTACACGAAGCAGTGCCTTGCTTAGTGAGTTGCCCTCTAAGCCATCGTTCAGGTGGCGCACAGGGCTTACGGTAAAGAGAATCTTTGCCGATGTTAGACGTACGATATCCTCCACGTTTTGGACTATTTGTTCAAGCGAAAGTAGCTCCGTGGTGAAGTTTTTTGCCCCCACCTGATGACAGTTGGCTACCACCTCGCCACTCCTATCTCGCCAGACGTATGCACTGCCTAAAGTAATGATTATAAGCTTCGCATTTTTAAGTTTCTTGCCACCCTCAGTAATTGCATTCTGCATCACAGAGACCGCCTCCGTGGGCGTTGAACCCGATAGCGCAGAGTGGAACAAAAAGCTTACATAGCGACCATTGCGCTCAAATATATCGCTCTCATTAATAGTCCTTTGCGAGGTCATAATCCCCACGTTCTTAGCTATAGATGCAGGGTTAAAGAGTATGCCTACTGGGTTGTCTACTACGTTGAATTTAGACTCCTTAAGTTTCGAGGCAATATTTGAAGCAAAGCATGAGCCAAGGCATACGATGCCGTCTGTGTACTCCAACTTATCGCTCCAGGGAGCTATGGTTATTTCGGTGCGAAATTTCATATCTTATCTATTTGGCTACAAAGATAGACATATATTCAATACTTTTTTCTATCTTTGTAGTCTAAATGCTAAAATTACTATTATGAAAAAGAATATCGTATCATCATTTGATGTAGATCACCGCACACTTGATGCAGGTTTGTATCTACGTTCGGTATATACCATTAACGACGCCTTTCAGGTGCGTTCATGGGATTTGCGTTTCCGTGCTCCTATGGCGCACGCGCCACTCGGTTCTGGCGAGGTGCACACTATCGAGCACCTTATGGCTTACTACCTTCGCCTTGACCAGAAGATAGGCTCATCTATCGTATCGTTCTGCCCTATGGGTTGCAAAACAGGTTTCTACCTATCAACCATGCAGAATGTTGAGGCTGAGGATATTCGTCAGGCATTGGCTAAGGTTTACAAGGAGGTATTCCCACTAAAGTCGGCAAGCGATGTTGTGGGTCTTAATGAGATTCAGTGTGGTAACCCAGGTTTGTATGCTATCGACTCTACAAATGCTGCTATGGCGGAGTATATGCGTACATTGTTCACAGCTCCAGAGGCTGAGGAGTTGGGTATAGGTAAGGTTTACGAAAAGTGGTGGTAGTATGCGTATTCTAATTTGTGCGCCTACATCGCGCGAGTACCGCGCTATGCGCTACGCCTTGGATAAGGCTACAAACCTAAACCACACTTACGAGCTTTCGGAGGTTGGTATCGGCAAGGCATTGTCATCGGCTGGCGTATCACGTGCCTTGACTTTGGCTAAGGAGAAGTATGATATGTTGGCTGTTATCGGTTTTGCTGCTTCGGCTCTTGGTCGTAAGCAGGGCGATATCGTGATGCCATATCGTGCTATCCACCACGATGCTATTATACCAGAGGGCTTCTGCCCAGAGATTACAGATCCACGTCCACTATGTGGTCGCGATATCGAGACAATCTTTACTGGTGATTCATTTGTGAACGCAGATATTATCCGCGAGGTTAAGGAGCGCTTCGGTGTTGAGGTGGGCTTGTTCGACATGGAGATTGCAGCTATCTGTCAGGTTGCAGAGCTATACGACAATATCCCCGTTGTGGCTGTTAAGTATGTGTCGGATGTTCCTGAGGAGGGTCACTCGGAGCAGTCGTACGACGAGTTTGCAGATGCACATTCGGACTTTACACCACTTCTCGCTCGTTTGGAGGAGTTGTAAAAGCTAAGACTGTAAAACAGATTAGGCTGTCCAAATTTGATTTTGGACAGCCTAATCTGTTTTTTTTTGTGTTGGCTTATCTGCCGTAGGTCGTAATATACCCCTTACAGCTACCAGTAATTTTATTGCCGAGGTCGTCCACGACATCGATAGTTACAGTGTGGGTATTATCACCATTATCCTCGATTGTAACCTCACCATCTACGACAGGCGCTGAACCAAGTATATCGCGGTCGAGGGTGTATCGTGTGTACCATGACCAGACTTGCATATTCTCGCAGTTGGCGTAGCCAGGAAGTGCAATGCTCTCCTTGCTAAGGTCTGTAGAGATAGGAAACACACCGGTAGGGATTCCATTGTCGCTATCGCTAAGTAGCACTATATCAAAGCTATTACCCGTAGCATTATCAATTATGAAAATATCATATAGATTTTTGCCAATAAGATAGAGATCGCCATATAGCGTAGCGTATGCCTCATACTCGCTAAACGTAATATTTAGGTCGCTATCAAGAGTAGAGAGATTCTGTGCAGGGTAGAACGATCCAAAGAGCGTGGCGTTATCTACAAATCGTGTCTCGCAGCAGTATTTATACTCCTTACCCCTCTTATCCAAGAAGTTTGCGTAGATACACTCCTCGGTTACGGTGATACTACCATTCACAAACTCGGTTGTTACGCCATTCTTGCCATCTTCGCGGTAGAGGTATGTTGGAAGCTCGGCGATAGTGCCAGCAGTGGCGCTATTTGCGTGGTCTAAAACATAGTTGCCAACAGGAATGCTAAACTCACGATTTAGCTTCTCGGGTACTGTAGTCGAGAAGAGGTCGAAAAAGAGGTAACTCTTGCCAGTCATTAGGTTTCTATCGCCCGTTGCCAAATCGATGCAGTTGCCACTCTCGCCCATAATAAGAGAGTAGTGGTGGTCCTTATCGGTAGCGCCATCGTGTGTGCCTAGATAGAAGCCCGAGAGATACTCAAACTCTGTGTAATCGCTTAGCTCTGCGCCTGCAGCACTCTGAGTGATGGTTACAACGCGCTCGATGTTACTATATAGAAGCGTGATAGTAGCTGTGCGAGCAACATCGCTCTCGTTCTCAGCAATGGTAAATACCACGGAATTCTTAAGCGCTTTACTCTCGGTTATCCAATCCTCGGATGGTGTTGCGATGATGCTTACACCCTCAATAGGCTTGGTAATTTTGTAGTTTACAGCGATATCCGCACCCAATGATATAACATTAAACTCGCTATTCTTAGTGATTTTGAAGGTTGTAACCTCTTGCTCGTTAGAGAACAACTCCTCGCAAGAGGTATGTGCTATAACCGATATCGTTAGTAACAAAAATAGCCTTTTCATATTTTCGTCATTACTTTCTAAAGATAAAATAGACCGCCAATACAAGGCATGCGAAGCCTGCAATATGGTTCCACTTTAGTGGGTCGCCCTTAACAAACAAAACGGCAAATAACGTAAAGACAACCAATGATATAACCTCCTGAATAACCTTTAGTTGCCAGAGTGTAAATGGTCCACCAAACTCCTTGCTACCGATATGGTTTGCTGGCACCTGAAAGCAGTACTCGAAGAGTGCAATACCCCAGCTAAAGAGGATTATGGCGAACATACTCCAGCGCTCCATGTGAGACTTGAAGGCGATATGACCATACCACGCTAATGTCATAAATATGTTGGAGCATATTAGCAACGCAATTGTAGAGAATCCTGTCGATAACATTATAGTCTAAATTTGGTTAAATTTGGGTGCAAATATAAGGGTTTATTTTCAATTGTCAACCCTTAGTGTGCAAAGATAAAACCTATGTATAGGCGTGGACCGTAGGGCTCGTTAATCCCCGAATGGCGGATTGCAAACAACCAGTCCATCTTAAATGTTAGTCGCACAGCCTCGCCCAAAGCAATGTCGCAACCAACAAATGGGTCTACAGCCACAAAGCCCCCTTTGTGAAATATTGCATCACCCTCGGTTTGCCAGTCGTCGCTGCTGCCCTCGAACATTAGATATGTGGTCTCCATACCTCCACCTAATGTAGCTCCGATGTAGGGGTATAATATGCCCTTTTGCCAGTACCAGTCGGCAAGCAGACCGGTCCAAAATACCTTGTTGTGGCTGCCTTTCGAGATATCTTTAGATAGCCCCATAGTCGATACATAACCCTCAAAGCCTGTGCGGAAGTGGTCTGTAAGGTGAAGTCTAGCTACACCACCAATACCAAATGTTGGACCTTGCATATTGTAGCCACGAGGATTGTCGCAGCCATTGAGGTAGCCGCTATGTATCATCATACCACCTGAAAAGCCCTTTATTGGCTTGCTCTCTTGTGCTGTTGCTACACTACCACAAAGTAGTGCAATTATTGATATTAAAAATAGACGTTTCATAGTTATTAGATTATAGATTTGATATATACTCTTCAATTTGTGCTGGAGTGGTGTTTTTTAGTACTATATTGTGCTCCTTATCGAGAAGATAGAGGCGAGGCTTTGTTGTGAGATCGTATATTTGCTGGCTCTCTATTGTCTGGCTTTTATCCCAACCTTCCACCCAACGTTCAGGTGCTGTTGTTGCCATCCACTTTGACTCATCATCAGTGATGGTAATAGCGATAATGGATAGAGTGCCACGGCGTAACATCATCCATAGGCGTGTATTGGCATCTATATTCTGCTTCATTCGTTTGCACTCGTCGCAATCGGCTGAGGCAAAGAGAAGCAATACGTAGTCTGAGCGATACTCCGACAGGCGATGCTCATCACCTTGCTTGTCAACAAAGGAGAAGTCTGTGGCAATCTCTCCAACTCTGTTTTGCTTTAGGAGTGCGAGTTGTGTGGTCGTTGCTTGTTTGTCGATATTGCAAATATTCTTATCCGCAAGAATTGCCTCTAACGCTTCGATATATAGCTCCTCGTTGCGCTGTGGCGAACTAACATCGTAAAGGTAAAATTCGGTCAACTCCAACATATAGTAGAAGGCATCGCGGTGGGGGTAGCTCACTCTCCATAGCTCGGCAAAAGCCTTGCCACGCTCTGTGGTGTGTGGTAGCAGTGCTATGAAATCTGCGAAAGCCACCTGCGTAGACTCGCTCTCCACAACCTCCTCGTTTGCCATATCTAAGTTATCCCAGTAGTGTAGGGCAAGGTAGTTAGCTCGTTGTTCGGGTTGTGTAATGCTTTGTGGTATTGTAGGAAGCACAAACCCTATGCTCATGTTCTGAGCACAGAGTTTGCTTGAAAATAGGAGTGTTGCAATTGCAACGATGAGTATGTTTCGATACATAATCTTGTCTTACGAGCATTTACTCCGACAAAGTTACTATAATATTTGTGTTTGCCATTAAATTTGGCAATGTAATTATGTTTTGAATCGAATAAACCTTCGAATCAGTAGCGGTATAGAGAACGGTGTACTCGTCCAAATCCCAGTTAATCTCATACTCGTTACGCAAAGTATTAATCCAAGTGCAGAAGTTTACCTTATAATACTTATTCAAAAACTCGCTCAAAAGACGTGGGCTAAGCTTAGTCTCCTCGGCAACATAGAGCAGCGTTAGCGACTCCTGAACAAATGGCTTGTCTTCGCGCTGTGCCCACTTAGTAATGATATCCTCGATACCGCCACGCATTATAGTTCGTGCGCTCTCCTCCGTTGTCTCAGCCTTAGACTCCTCCTTGAACTCTGTAGTTACGCCATTCTTGCGATCCTACAACGATTGAAGCATCTCGGCAAGATTGTGTGGAGGATAGATCTTACAGTAGGTGTTGTGAAGGTTGATAATCAATAAAAATGACTACATGGGTTGGTAAATATCCTAAAATTATGCGCACTAAAATTTTGATATGTCATAATTATTTACTACTTTTGCTACAATCAAACAATTAATACTAACTAAATTTAAACGCTATGGAGAATAATACTTCTAATGTACGCGAGGTCTTTATCGAGAAGAATAAGTTTAGCCTTATCTCTCTTGTTGTGGTCTCTTTTGTATTCCTTGTAACATTCCTAACTGCATTTATTGCAACACCATCATTCCTTAACCGCATTGGCACAACGATTATCCAGTGGAATTTGCCATTGATTATCGTTGGTCTTTTGGTGGTTGCATCTCTATTTGAGAAGGAGAAATTGGCTGGTTTGTTCCGCTTGATCGCTTCAAGTCTTTTGGTTCTAACATTCTTCTTTACTAATTCTACAAAGAATATGGTTCAAGATGGTGTAAGCAATCTTGAGAACTATCTTGATGTTGCCATTGCTACAGCAGAGAAGGAGGTTGAAAATATTGATAAGTACGAGGATAAGGTTATGGATGCTGCAGAGGATATCACTCGAAAGTTCATGAGAAAAACTCGTGATCGTCGTGATTACGATGAGTACGATGAGTACGATTGGTAGTCTTTTGCACTAACACTAATAAACGAGAGTGAATAGGGGTTGGCTAAATTACTTTTTAGTCAACCCTGTTTTTGTTATAAGATAACCTTATATAAATACGTTTAAATAATTACTCTGTTCGCGAAATATTAGTATATTTGCAGTATAGGATTTTATACGATTTAATGCTATGGATTTTAAGATATCTGATATTTGCAAATATGTTGTAGATGGCGAAAATGCCCAAAAGGTATACGATATTTTGCGTGAGTCGTATGTCGGCAAAAACAAGAAGTTGCCACCATCCCAAGGCGAGCAGGGCTATAAAATCGAGTATAGATACGAAGATGGAGTGCTATATATCGAGGAACACACTGTTGGCGGTAGTGGAGGCTATATAGACGAAGTTCTTTCATTCCTGATCCACTACGATAGCTTTTACTTTTTGAAAGAGCGCCGCAAGGATGGCGAGCCATTCTTCTACAGTGTTGGAGATGATGAAGGTAAATATTTTATTCGTCCGCCAAAGACCAAGTCTGAGATACAGGAAGAAGATATCAAAAAGAGACAAGATAATTGTGGTGATATGTCATTTTAATTGAGCAGGAGAATATTATGGTTACTGATCGTTACGGAGATATAAAGATCGCTATCGAAGGCGAAAGCGCCAAAAAGATGTACGATATAATCGTAAACTCGCGCCTATACAAGGAATTTCCGAAGAGCCTAAAATTGGACTATAGGGATAATCTTCTATTTATCGAGGAGAGCTGGTGGGGATATTCTCCATTTGCAGACTTTGTTATGCCATTCCTTATGGGTGATGACTACTATTACATCCAATATTGTGGGCACGAAGGTGTGTGGGATACCAACGACCACGAGGGTAAATACTTTACCATACCTGATGATGCCGAAGACAAGTAGCGATAGCCTTCTACCTTTCTTTGATAAAAAACACCATATAAGCCGCAAACTCCCATACTCTTTGATATAACAAAAGCCACTCAAAATGAGTGGCTTTATCATTGCTTTTATATCGCTCGTGATTCCGGCGGGGCTTTAATACTTTTCTGTTACTCTCAATTACTCAAAGAGTTGTACTTGCTTTGAGATTTACACTCACACGACACTCACCGTAGTTATCCAAGTAAAATAGTTTTCAGTTATTGTCACACAAACAACCAATCGCCTAATAATTGATTACCAACTATTTAGATATATACCTAAAAATAAAGTTGCTGATTTTTTTGAAATTTTTTGAAAAGTTTCTATTTTTATACATAGATAACTTAAATACTCGTCTATGAAACGTACGATTTGTATACTCGTAGTTACATTTTTTAGCCTATATTGTTTGGTGCAAGTTATAGCATCTAACAGTGTAATAGTATCGGATGAGTCGGTTGTGTATAGACACGACTCAACCGCTGTGCAGAAGAGGATTATAGCCTGGACAGACTCTCTTAGCAACCGTAATTTTAGCGAAGATATGGCTACATTAAGAGTGAAGGCGAAGCAACTTGGCAATAAAACGAAAGAGACTATTGAGGAGCATACCCCTGTGGTCAAGGAGTTTATGCAGGGCATTGCCGACTACCTAAAACGATAGAGAACAAATAACATACTATATGAAACAGAATCTAACATTTGAAGATTTGGAGGATGCTTTGATGCTCATATCATACGACACCGTTGATGAAGATGGCGTTGTTGAGCGTGAAACCCTTGCCTACACCTATGCTGATGGCAAACTCAAATTCTACACTTTCGATGGCGAGGGTGTTACCCTCGATGCGTCGTTCGACCCTGACGACCACGAGATTTTGAAGGTCACTACCTACGATTTCGACCCAGAGGACTACGAAGATGCTACCGACCTTGTAAAGGCGATACTCAAACACGAGGGTCGAGAGATTATCAAGGAGGCCCCATATAACGAGTGGGAGATTGTGGATAACAAGGTCAATATCGTGGTCTATAACGCCGAGCGAGAGTTGGTTGCCGAGCATAGCTGGAAGAGCAGAGCCAAGAAGAAAAAAGTCGAGCCAGAGGAGCCGGAGATGACCGAGGAGGAGAAGATGGAGGCTTTTCAGTGGTCTTGGCGGGTAAAAATGGAGGCCGACGAGCAAAACTTTAAGAGTGATAGGCGTATGCTCTTTTTCCACCTCTTTTTGATGATTGTGGCAGGAGGTCTTACCGCTTGGCTCGGATACTATCTGGAATGGTCTACCACAAAAATTTGGATACTTTCAGTAGGAATGGGAGCATACTTTACGCAGTTGTGGTGGTGCAACGCCAAGCGAAATCCTTTGGGCGTTGCTGCCATACTTGAAAGGCGTCGCCAATATCGCCCGTGGATAAACGGAGGCTGGATAGTTGCGACCATAGTAGCCGGGGGGCTCTTTTGGCTAATATGTAAAGCGGGAACATTAGAGGAGAATCTTGATGACTTAATTACCTCTTGGTTTGTTTTCATCCCTGCATTTACTTTTATGATTTGGATAATCATTGGTTCGACCAAACCTTTCGGTGTTCGAAGGGCCGAAGAGTGGTTTCCGGGCTTTTACAAGAGTGTCCGAAAAATGAAGCGCAGGGAGGTACGAGAGTTTTGGATTAAGTTCTTTAAGCGCCTCGTGTGGTTAGATTAAAATTAAAAACTTTATAGATTATGAGATTTTTGAAGATTATGGGCTTTATAGGCGTTGTGCTTATGGCGGCAGACTCTCTTGACGATTTCTGGTCGTTGTTCGATATTGACTTTGTCGGCTCTTATTGGGTGTCTGTGCTGATAATCCTAGCAGGAGTTGTTATAGCTACAGTCTCGACTGCCCGTGCAGAGGAGGAGATACGCGAAGAGGTGCTCCGCGAAAGAAGAAAGAGTAGAAACCTAAAATACTGAATAATATGAGACTACGATTAAATAAGGAATTGACTGATACAGAAAATGGAGATTTGGATACTGGACACCCCATTGACGAGAGCGAGAGAGCAGCAAAAAGGTTGCGAATGAATTTGAAAGCAAATGGTCTTCAAAGTGTTGAGGATGTAATATTCTTTGACACAGATGACGAGTTTGCAGATTTTGTAATTTGCCCATACGCTATTATCGATTATGATAAAGGTACATATTATGGTGCATACTCTGATGCTTATAAAAAGGCTATTGCCGAGGGTAAAAAGTTTGTGATTGCCAAGGGTTCTTATTCTTCCAGAGCAAATAAAGACGGATGGGTTGTAAAACGAGTGCTTCTTCCAGAATCACTTGGCTCCCATCGAAAAGATGTGTGCGTGCAACTTAAAGTAGAAAATGTCTGCGATAGTTGGGTAGAATAGTACAAACTAAACTACCAAAGTTGATAATCGAAAATAGTAACATTGAACGAGTGTAACTATGGCACAATTTCAAATTAAGAATGGCGTAGCTATCATTCCCGAAGGAACAACTAAGTTTGGATCTCGAGCATTCAGAGGTTGCACCTCATTGACAAGCATCACAATTCCTGCGTCGGTAACAGAGATTGGAATGACCGCATTCCAAGATTGCACCTCGCTTAAGAGTGTCACAATTTCCGAGTCGGTAAAGGAGATTGGATGTGAAGCTTTCAAAGGTTGTAGGCTGCTCGATAATATTGTAGTTGCGGAGGGTAACCCAAAATACGACTCTCGCGAGGGTTGCAATGCTATTATTGAGACAGCGACAAATACTCTTATTGCAGGTTGCAAAGTAACTGTTATTCCCGAGTCGGTAACGGTGATTGGACGTGCTGCTTTCTCCAATTACACCCGGCTCAAAAGCATCAT
This sequence comes from Alistipes sp., assembly GCA_045633525.1. Lineage (GTDB taxonomy): Bacteria > Bacteroidota > Bacteroidia > Bacteroidales > Rikenellaceae > Alistipes. Next base: position 20,458 of record JAZQYM010000075.1, read on the forward strand.
AATTCCCGAGGGTGTAACGGAGATTAAAAAGAATGCTTTCGAAGGTTGCATCTCGCTCGAGAGCATCACAATTCCCGAGACGGTAACGGTGATTGGAGAGGGTGCTTTCAAAGGTTGCACCCGGCTCAAAAGCATCAAAATTCCGTCGGTAACGGAGATTGAATATGAAACTTTCAAAGGTTGCACCTCGCTCGATAGTATCACAATACCCAAGGTAATAGAAATTGGACAGAGTGCATTCTGGGAATGCACCTCGCTTAAGAGTATCACAATTCCCGAGTCGGTAACAGAAATTGGAGATTGGGCTTTCTCTGGTTGCACCTCGCTCAATAGTATCACAATTCCCGAGTCGGTAACAGAAATTAGAGGTTGTGCTTTCTCTGATTGCACCTCGCTTGAGAGTATCACAATTCCCGAGTCGGTAACGGAGATTGGATATGAAGCTTTCAAAGGTTGTAGGCTGCTCGATAATATTGTAGTTGCGGAGGGTAACCCAAAATACGACTCTCGCGAGGGTTGCAATGCTATTATTGAGACAGCGACAAATACTCTTTTTGCAGGTTGCAAAGCAACTATTATCCCCGAGTCGGTAACGAAGATCGGATATGCAGCTTTCTCAGGTTGTCCCTCGCTCAAGAATTTTACAATTCCCGAGTGGATAACGGAGATTGGACAGAACGTTTTCTCAGGTTGCACTTCGCTCGAGAGCATCACCATTCCCGAGTCAATAACGGTGGATGGAGCATTCGCTTTCGAAGGTTGCATCTCGCTGAAAAGCATCAAAATTCCCGAGGGTGTAACGGAGATTGAACGGGATGCATTCAAAGGTTGTACCTCGCTTGAGAGTGTCACAATTCCCGAGTCGGTAACGAAGATAGGCAATGGTGCTTTCGACAGATGCACCTCGCTTGAGAGTGTCACTATTCCCGAGGGTGTAACGGAGATTGGTGAGGCCGCCTTCGTAGGTTGCTCCTCGCTCGAGAGTATCACAATTCCCAATTCGGTAACGAAGATTGAAGCGGGTACATTCGAAGGTTGCACCTCGCTTGAGAGTATCGTCTTACCAAAAATTAGGAAGATTGAGCGTTATGCTTTCGACGGTTGCACCTCGCTTAAGAGTATCACAATCCCCAAGTCGGCAAAGAAGATTGAAGAGGGTACATTCAGAGGTTGCACCTCGCTTGAGAGTGTCACTATTCCCAAAGGCGTAAAAAAAATTAATGGGCGTGCATTCCTGAATTGCACCTCGCTCAAAAGTATCACAATACCCAATTCGGTAACAGAAATTGGAGATTATGCTTTCAATGGTTGCACCTCGCTCGAAAGTATCACATTTTCCGCGTCGGCAACGAAGATAGGAATAGGAGCTGTCGACGGTTGCACCTCGCTTGTTGCAATCAATGTTCCT
>JAZQYM010000076.1:0-46953 GCA_045633525.1 Alistipes sp.
GGATCGTAAGGTAGGTATCGGTCACGGTAACCTCGCTGCTCGTCTTCTTCGCGAGGAGACTCAGTGCTTCGCATTCCTCGCTGGTCACGAGTCTTTCGCTGCCGCTGAGGGCGCTATCAAGATCGCTGAGATGGCTAACCGCGTTCGTAAGAACCCATTGCGCGTTATCCTTAACGGTCTCGGTAAGGACGCTGCTAAGATTATCTCTCGTATCAACGGCTTTACATACGTTCGCACTGAGTTCGACTACTACTCAGGTGAGGTTCACGAGGTTGAGACTATCTCTTACTCAGAGGGTCTTCGCTCAAAGGTACGCTGCTACGGTGTTGACGACGTTCGCGAGGGCGTAGCAGTAATGTGGAAGGAGGACGTAGACGTTTCTATCACTGGTAACTCTACAAACCCTACTCGCTCCCAGCACCCAGTAGCAGGTACATATAAAAAGGAGCGTACTCTTGCAGGCAAGAAGTACTTCTCAGTAGCTTCAGGTGGTGGTACCGGCCGTACTTTGCACCCAGATAACATGGGCGCAGGTCCTGCATCATACGGTATGACCGACACTATGGGTCGTATGCACTCTGGCGCACAGTTCGCAGGCTCTTCATCAGTTCCAGCACACGTTGAGATGATGGGTTTCCTCGGTATGGGTAACAACCCAATGGTAGGTGCAACTGTTGCTATCGCAGTAGCTATCCAGCAGGCTATGAACTAAGCAACTGATTGGTTTATAATATATTGAAAGGAGCAGACCTTCGGGTTTGCTCCTTTTTTGTATGTTGATATGTGAAGGTTGTTTGGAGGTTATGTTTAGAGTGTGTTTAGGAACTATTTGGGGCGATATAATGTTGAGATAGCGGTTTGTGTGCAGAAGATGTTCTGATGCGATATAGAACTCCAAAATAGCCTTTATTTGGGCATTAACGCACCCATCACGCACCCGAATATTTTAGATTATATATCTTTACGAATTCACTATCTGATTGATTTCTCCTTAAACATTATGATTATTGCATAATTTAGCGTATCTTTATGGTGATTCATTAAAAATGGTAAATTAAAGTGTGTAAGGTCATTAAGTTTATGAGACTAATAAGATTCCAAACAGCAAAGTTTATATGTTTACTAGCAGCATCACTTTTATTGGTTAGTTGCGCCGTAGATATGGAACCATCAGTTGCCAATACAGTATTTGGGGCACAAGCTTTACATTATGAGTTTATAATTGTTCTAATAAGTCTTATCGGCGGTATAGGGTGTTTGATTGCTGGAATAATTCTAACGATACTTGGAGTTACTGGGTCTATTGAGTGGATTGTTGAAGTTTCAGGATTTACGTCAAGGATAATAAATGCCTCACCAGGTATTGTAATAATGCTTATAGGTCTTATTTTGACTCTTAAGAGCCGACTAAAGATAAAGGTTAGAAAGCATAGTTGATTTATTATAAACTATTAATTGAAATGTATTCTGGCTTCAACAATCTCCGCTTTGAATTATTTGTAAGAGTAAATAACGAAGAGGGATATGCTGCAAATGCGTATAATATATTTATAATATAAGTTACTTAAAACCAAAGATATGAGCAATATAATATTGGTGTCATTGATCCAAGAACACAAAGAGAGATTACCATATCTACGAAATTATTCTGATGATATATTTACTTACTACGAATATGATGATATGAATGCATATCATTTGTGGGTTGAAACAGTCAAGCGATATATGCAACAGTATTGTAAAGGTGACCCCGCTATAAAAGAATTTAAAACCCTAAGTGATCAGTCAATAGCACCTGATCAGCAACGAAAACTATTAGCAATAATTGAAGCTATTGCAGTTATCTCAGGATCAGATATTGATAAAGAAAGCGATCCTTCCCAAAAGAGTATTAATGAAGGAGTAAATATTACAATCAATAATTCTAATAATCAATCACAGAATCAAGAGCAATCATTCGCTGTTCAGTTATTCTTGGAGGCTATAAAAGATGATTTGACAGGTCGCCAAATAAAAGAGTTGAAGAATGTTGTTGATGAAGCTGGGAGTGATTTACAAAAGGCCCGTAAAGGCATCTTTGAAAAGTTAAAAGGGTTCGGCGCCGATGTTGCCTCAAATATTGTTGCCAACATCTTGACTAATCCAACAATATGGAACGGATTATAACTACTTCTAATTACAGGTTAAAAGTTATATTTCAATCGAAAATATTACTATAGAGACACCATATAGTGGTCTAAAAATAAAACAACTCGTGATATGTATTCACGAGTTGTTTTATTTCAATTCTTTCCAGTGTTTCCAAAATTGGAAAGAATTGTAAAGTGAGTTAATTTATTATCTGATCGAATTTGTCACTTCTAACATATCCCTTTTTAACCTTATTAAAAGAGATTTCTTTCAAAATGCCCTTTTCAACTAAGCCGACAATATCGTGTTTTGCGGTAGTTGGAGATATGTAAAATTTAAGTTGTAAATCCTTTACTGTTAAAACGATTTGTGGATCGTCGTTAAACAACTGTATTATTTGAGCCTGACGTTCATTAATATTCCCAATATGCAAATATCTTGCAGCAGCATGGCGTTCATCCTGCTTACGCTTTATATATGTTTGTAGAGCTTTAAACGCCTTCTCTAAAACTTTCAGATTATAATGCACGAAGTAGCTTATATCATTGTTATCTGCTTCAGTATATAAGAATGACTTCTCATATGATTTCTTAGCTGACGCAATGATTCTAGATATCGACATATACTCAGTTAGCCAATAGCCTTGTTTTAGCATATACCAATAGAAGAGTGCTCGAGCAGTACGTCCATTACCATCGACAAACGGATGCACATAAGCTATCATAAAATGAACTATGATACCTCTTATTATTGGATGGATAAAGGTTGTCGAGTTAGAGTCATTGAAGAATGTGCAAAGATCAGTAACAAACTCTGGGATTTCTTCGTAAGATGGTGGAGTATGTACCGTCTCGTGTGTTATGGCATTCTCTACTACCACATCATTATTTGATCTGAATCTACCAGCATCTTCCTTATTATCTAATGTATTCTCAGTCATTAATCTGTGTACTTCGCACAGCATCTCAACTGATAATGGTTTATCCTTATTATCAACAATATATCGTATTGTTTGATAATTATTTAGAATCATCTGCTGAGATTTGTCTGTTGGAGCTAGATTCTTATGAAGCATATCCTTTGCCACTTTGCGAGTAGTAGAAGCTCCCTCCATCTGGCTTGACGATATAGCCTCTTCCATTATCGAGCTAATCAGATAATGTTTTCTATTATCATCTGCAATTATTGAATCTGTACCCCACGAGCCACCGAAATTCATATCAAATTCGTGGCACCATCTCTGCATCTGATTCGTAAGAGACAAAGATATTCCATATTTTCCCCACACTATTTTGCTAGACAGTAATCGAGCAGCTTTAACGCATGCCCAAAGGTCAGTATTGCTAATACCATTTGGAGCAGTGACATACTTTACCTTATCCCAATACGCATACTCTTCATTGATTTTATCAATAACAGCAACTAAATTAGGACTAAGATTTCTTGCAAATATTTCCAAGAATTGGTCTTGACTATAATATGGAGGATTTTCAATCATAACGTAGTATCTTGTTTTTGGTTCTACAAAGATATAGAATTCTTTCCAATTTTACAAACATTGGAAAGAATTGGTGTAATTAAAATAATTCTGTAAAGTGCATTTGATGGTCTTACAACTATTATTCCCATCTCAAGTTGGCAATAAAGGCACAATGGTAAATGATTTTAATAAAGATCCTATTTTCTTGATATATCAGTATTTCGCTGTGTTTTTGAATCTTTCTTGGTATATAAAGTATTAACCAATACGATATACTATGAGTGCAAGGATAACGATTCTATTTACGACGAGGGCAAGTAAGGCTCGGACGAGTGGTCTGTCGCCGATACAAGTGCAGCTAACAAAAGATGGTGTGCGTGCAAGTTTCAGCATTGGGCACGCAGTGAAACCATCTGAGTGGGACTGCAAACACCAACGAGTGAGAGGTAAGGGCAAGAGGGAGTATCACTGCGTAATATATCTACCATTACGGGTACTGCAATTAACACTCTGCGTAAGGTCAAAAATATGTTTATTGAATCGGAATTGTAGCCTGTTCCAACGTACATCCAACCTACGGTATTGTATTTTCAAAATCAGACGGGTGCATCCGTAGAAAATATTGATTCACAAATAGTTCTAATGATTAGTTGTCGCACCCGTTGCGCACCCGATTGCCGAAGCTATACCCAAAGTTTGGCAAAGTTTGCATCATATAGATTTGATTATCAAAGGCTTGCGTGGGTATGTTGTATACCCACTAATGGCTTTGGAATCTATGACCGACACAATGGGTCGTATGCACTCTGACGCACAGTTTGCAGGTTCTTCATCAGTTCCAGCACACGTTGAGATGATGGGTTTCTTGGGTATGGGTAACAACCCAATGGTAGGTGCAACTGTTGCTATTGCAGTAGCTATCCAGCAGGCAATGAACTAATTTAGCGTGATAAGCCGCAATCTGCGGCACAAAACTCTGAACTCCGAATGAGGAATACGTCAAGTATACCCCATTCGGAGTTCTTCCTTTCGCACCACATCTCGCGACTTCTGACAAGAAAATACCGAAAATTCTCCATCCGTTTTTCGTGTTATCGCCACTACAGCACCACTCTAACGCCTAATATCATTACTTCACTCTCTCGACAACCCTTTCCTCATCAGCATAATGTTTAATTGCAGACATAAAGTCGATTACTCTGTAACAACACCTGATTTATAAAAATTTAATACTTATGTATAGTAGATATCGTTACTTTGTATAGCAATAAATTGGAATTATCTACTTATATTGAACTATTACGGCATCAACCAATGTCGCATATGGGACAAAATCCACAACACGAACACACCCTATATCTCCAACATAAATCTTTTTACCATCTGCACTATATGCGACACATTGAGAATCATAGAATGGAAGAAGAGATTCAATACTAAGTTGCCTAACACATATATTAGATTTCAAATTCCATATTTTAACTCCCTCTGATGTGGAAATTATATATTCTCCATCAGGGCTAAAAGCCACACGTGATCCGACTAAATTTTGCTTTGAAATCTTTAATGTATTAACACATTCTCCTGAACCTATTGATATAAACTTTAACTCTCCTGATAGTGTTGCAGCAGCAATTATGCTCTCATCAGGACTTACATCAAAACTTACTATATTGCCACCACCGTTAATATCAAGAGATCTTATACACTCTCCTGTATTTATGTTATAAAGCTTTATAGTAGCATTAGTATATGAGCATATAAAGTGTTTACAATCATCTGTAATCTTTACATATGTAGCTGATTGAGCAAGATTTTCATAATTCATAATACACTCTCCTGTCTCGACACTCCATAGTTTAATGCTATTATCCTTAGATGAGGATATAATGTATTTATAGTCTTTACTTAATGTTGCAGAGAGAATAGGCTCGCTATGTCCCTCAAATTTTTTGATTCTTTTTTCAGTTTTCACATCAATTAAATAAAAACTATTATCACTATCCATATATTCAATGCCTAATATTTCGCCAGTCGGACTTTCTGCAATGTAACGTATCCACGAGATGCCGTTGAGGTAATATACATCATTTGCGACTTCTTCTTTAGGATTGGTGTCTGTAATATATATATTACCATCCCTTACAGACGAAAGGATAAATCTACCATCTGGACTATAGCATACCATATCTATGACATCATTTAACGATGCAAGAATACTCTCTTCTTTTTTAGGTGCGGTGAGTTGCATTCCGTCAAATGATATTGATACTATCTCTTCCGATGTACTATATTCACGCAGTGTATGATCACTTGCTACTGCAAGTATGGATGTGTCATTTGGACAAAATATTGCATTTGATACATCTGCATAACAATTATATGAATCTATATTTTTTCCTGTGTCTGTATCCCATATTCTAATTACATTACCCCTATCTGTCGACACTATTTTACTTCCATCAGCACTAAAAGCACCCGAAATATAAGAATAAATTTGCCTATCCACATTATATTTATGGATACAGGAGCCATCTTCTATATCCCATAGTTGGATATCTTTATCAGTTACGATAAACCGTTTACTATCTGGACTAATCGAAATATGATTAACAGAGCGTTTAATATTATGGATACAAGATCCCTGTATCAAATCCCATATCTTTATGCCATTATCATGTGTAACATATATAACATATCGTCCATCGTTACTAATATCTGCCGCGTAAATACGACTTATATCATCTTGAAATGTTTTAATACACACTCCTGACTTTACATCCCAAATTTTAATTCCAACAGATGTCGCAGAAATAATATACTTTCCATCAGGAGTAAATTTGACACCGTAAATTCCATCACTATCATCCTTAATAGTTTTAATACATTTGGCCGTCTTTACATCCCAAACCTTGATGATTTCATCAATAGACACTGATACAATATATCTTCCATCTGGACTAAAGATGGCGCATTTTACAGGTGCATTATGTCCTCGTAGTACAACACTATTATTGTCATACGCCCTTCTTAATGCAGCCTCTACTTCTCCGATATTTGTTGGCAAAACATTCGCTAATATCATTTTTGCCATCCCAGTATCACCTTGATCTATAAGTAATTCAGCTTGTGCAGCAGCAGATTTAGCAAGACTAATCTGTAGTTTATTGTGCTGATAATACATAAAGCCAATAATTGTAAAAGCCACAATTAAACCCAATGTCAATAAACCAATCAACCATCGCTTACGCCTTCTCTGCTCACGCTCCCAGCGTTGCCATATAGTGTCAAAGCGAAGATTGAACATCCGAGCAACAACTTTAATAGCAGCTGCATCTCGTCCTACTTCATTAATATTTGCAGCAAGAATCTCTCGACTACCAGTCAACTTAAGAAGTGCATCTGGAAAGCATTCTGTAGCTGTATCATTAGAAAATGGGGTTCCTTCAATAACGAATGGAATAATACGATCTACTCTGCCCATATCAATAAATGTTTGAGCCTCCTTACACACCCATTGACTTTTTGCACTTCGAGGAGAGCAAATAACAATTAGCCATTCCGAGCTACGCAATGCTCTGTCAATCTCCTCGACCAACAAGCCTGGTGTAAGATCCGTAGTATCACGAAAAATAGGGCGAATATGCTTAGGTAATTCCGCATACCCATTTATAGTTGTCGGAAAGCGATAGTGTTCCAATTTACTCTGTAACCACTTTGCCCACTTCTCATCTTCATGTTTATAGCTAATAAATGCGTAATATTGTTTTCCTCGCTCCATATTTCTATATTATTATTTGATTATATGACAAAGTTAACAATAATTTCATCTGTTAACAATATGATGATATACTTTTTAATATCAACAAATCAAATCTTTACCATATCAATTGTAATCGTTTATCTAAGTTACAGCACACGTTGAGATGATGGGCTTCCTCGGTATGGGTAACAACCCTATGGTAGGTGCAACTGTTGCTATTGCAGTAGCTATCCAGCAGAGTTTTGCAAAATAAGGCAGACATCTACTGCCCCTAACAAAAAGTCCCGACAATGGGTCGTACACTCAAGTACTACCCATCGTCGGGATTTTTGCCGAGTGTTGTATCTGCAGCCTTATTTTGCAAAACCTACAACCGACTTCTGACAAGAAATTGGCAACCACTTATCATCCAGTTTTTTTCATGTCATCGCCACTGCCACACCACTCTTACGCTAAATTTCAACCAATCCGTCCGCTCTTTATCAAGGTCATAATTAGCCCGCACAACGCTTCTTAGCCTATATATTGAAACTTTAGCATCGTCAATATTATTATAAATATAATACAATGTCCCTTAAGAGTGTTGTTTGATTGAAAAATTATTTTTAATTTTGTGGCGCTATTGCTAAAATAGCTGACATATTGAAAGTGTTTTTCGCAGTCCTTAATCGAAAATGTGGAAGTTTTCAGAACTGAAGGATAATCGGACAGCACTCATTTCTTGTATAGCTATGTGTGGCTATGTACGGTCTGTGCATATACCCCATACTATCCAAGTGTGGGGCATTGTATTCGTTTATTTCAGTTCAGGTCTTTCCACAACCTTCGATTAAATAAGCGCAAATCATCTCCACACTTTCTTTTTATTTATAACCCATCGCAAGAGGAGATGATGCGGTAAAAACGTATCACACATGAAAAACTGTTGTCTATTAATCGCAGTTTTGGTTACTTAATACCAGAGAGAGTAGACTCATCAAAATGTTAGCTCTGCAACACAGGAAAAGGTTTTAATGAATCTAAGAAAACAAAATGTCATAGCAGTAGTCTTATAGAGGTTCTTGCTACTGACTAATGGTAAATTGAATTTATAGAGCCTTGTCAATCATTACCTTATTTTATAATGTATATGAAAAGATTTTTTTTGATTACCATCTGTTTTTTCTTCAGTACTATCACCTCGTGGGCGCAAGAGGTTACGTATGAAGGAGAAAACAACGGCGTACTTATGTTGTCTGTTTCTGAGTTCAACGTAAAAAAAAATGTTGCTGTTGATAATGCTATTAAAGATGCATTTTATCAGATTTTATTTCGCGGAATACCAGGTTCCAGAGAGTATCAGCGCCCATTGTTGGGTACAGATGAAAAAGTGATGAACGCTAATATCGAATATTTTGACAACATGATAAATGGTGGTCGCATATACACCTTTGTCAACTATAGCGCCTTGAGTTACTATAAAAGAAAAGAGGCTGTAGTTAATGTATCGTTTAATATCCAAGCATTGGTGGCGGACTTAGAAAAGAATAACCTTTATCGTCGTTTTGGTCTATACTAAATTATTACTAAATATGAGAAAACTTTTTTTACTATTGTTGGGGCTATTTATTAGTTCCGTTGTTATGGCTCAGGTGAATACGGTTCAACCAAGCATTATGGTGATTCCATTTGTCCCCGAAGGAGCAGATATGCGCAAAGCCCTTGATGTATCGAATGAAAAACGTCAGGTTATTGCTGCGATTAGTGGTGCTTTTGCCGATAAAGGATTTGCCACAAAGGATTTCTATGCAAATTTCAAAAGTATATCTCAGAATGCCGCTTTTGAAGATGATGTCAAAACAGACTTGAAGAGCCAAATAATTCAAAGTTCTGGCGCAGATATTTTTGTTGAAGCAGATATTAATATCAACAAAAGTGGTGATGGCAATTCGGTAAGTATAGTAATTAAAGCTTGTGAGGCTTCAACTGCCAAGGTGCTAGCTAGCAAAATTGGTGATAGTGGAAAGTTCTACACTACGGACTTTGGCAAATTGGGAGCTAAGGCTACACAAAAGGTAATGGAGGATTTCCTTACAACAATGCAACAATCATTTAATGATATGATTACAAATGGTAGATCAATTGTTGTAAATATAACTTTTAGTGAGATGTCCGACTATGATACAACATCAGAGGTTGGCGAGGATGGCTACGAATTAAGAGATTTATTAGAGTTGTGGATGGAAGAGAATGCGTATAAAAATTATTATCATATACAGGGTACAACTGACAAGAAAATGATTTTTGACGAGGTTCGCATTCCACTTAAAGACCCAACAACAGGACGAAATTATAACATCAACAAATTCAGCATGAGTTTGGCAAAATTCTTCAAGGATAACGGTATGCAGGTGGATAGAAACTTGAATGGCGGAACTCTCTATATAACTGTACGTTAAATATAACAAACACATGAAAAAGATTATTCTTCTGTTATTCGGCATTGTATTTTCTTTGTCCGTTCAGGCACAAAGTAATATAACAATAGGTCTGGTTATGCCAACTGAAGAGCTTGATGGAATAAGACCAGATGCATTTAGCCTTTTACAATCAAAACTTGACAAGATATTGACAAATTCGGGAGTTGCTACTAACGGAGGAGACTTTGTGTTGTATCCGATTGTGAATATTATTGAGGAGAATTTAATTGAAGGTGGTATTAAGAACTTTTATAAAGTTAAACTCGACCTAACATTGAACGTGGCTAATCTAAGCACCAAGACTATATTTTCAAGTGGATCTTGGACGCTTGTAGGAACTTCAGAACGAGTTAAAAGTGATGCCGTTAGAAATGCCTTCTCACAATTAAAAAGCACAGACCCTAGTTTTAAGACATTTCTTGAGACTACAAAAGGAAAGATTTGTGAGTACTACGAGAACAATAAAGATGTAATTTTTACACAAGCATCATCATTAGCTAATACAGGTAAATATGATGAAGCATTAGCTATGCTTTTAAGTTACCCTTCTCAGGTCAGTGGATTTGATGAGTCTCAGCAATTAATGCAAAAAATATATTTGCAATATATTAATGCAAATGCTGTACGCATTCTCAATGAAGCTCGTGCTGCTTACGCTACTAAAGACTATGAGAAGGCTGTTGATTTAGCAGCGCAGATACCATCAGAATCTTCACATTACAATGAAGCTAAATCTATAATTGATCAGGTTCGTGTAACAATAAATAAAGAGCAGTCAGAGAAAAATGCGAGGATTATGAGGTCGATGGAGATAGCGGCAGATGTTGAAAAAACAAGAATCAATGCAATTGCTTCTGTGGCGCGTCAATATTATTCTAGACGAGTTGTCAACTATAATATAGTCAGAATCTACTAATTTTTTAACCTAAATTTTATATTATGAAACTTATTAAAAGTATTTTGCTGGTGATTTTTGCCATCGCAAGTGTTAGTGCAAATGCACAAGAACTAAAGAAAAAAGTTCTAGCCGTGGGCGATTTTACTTATTCTAAATCTTTCTCTTCGGAAGATGCAAGTTTGCTTCGCAATCAGATTGTTAAAGCTGTACAAAATACAGGCCGTGTTATTGTTGTTGACCACAATTCTTCAACCCAAAGTGAATTAAATGCAGAGGCAGAGCGTCGTAAGCAGGAGTCTGCAATAGATGCTAACGAAGTTGCAGATATGGTGTCTTTAAACTCAAATAGCATTTTGACTGGTAATTTGGACCAGTTGGCGGTAACACAGGAAACATACGAGGATATTGAGTTCTATAAGAATAGCGAAGGAAAAACGCTTAAGAGAGTAAAAGGAAGATACACATATTTGCAGGGTGTTTTGACTTATACCGTAAAGATTACTGACTGCGAAACCGGAATGGTGCAGGCTCAGCAAACTTTCTCAGTCTCAGGCGGAGGTATTGATTACGAGACTTTAAAGTCTATATATAAGACCGAAAACGAGGTTCGCAAAGGCATAATGAGTTGTTGCGTGAATGAAGATCAATTTAAGGTTCTTATTCTTAACACTTTCAAACCTGAGGGAAAAATTCTGCAGGTAAATGAGGGCAACGCAAAGAAAGCAAAGACTGTATATGTTAGTCTCGGATCAGATGATGGTATTGAGATTAAGCAAATCCTTGAAGTCTATAAGGAGATTGATATTGCAGGTGAGATTTCAAAGAGACTAATCGGTGAAGGTGAGATTATTGAGATTTTGGGTCCATCTCGTTGTTTGATTAAGCTAAAGAATGGAGGCCAAGAAGTTCAGCAAGTTTTGTCTTCAGGAGGAGTATTGATTGTTCAGACAAGAGATGTTAAATTAAAATTTCTTGGAGGAGTAAAGTAATACTCTTGCGATAGATAATGATTCTTATCACTGTCAGTAATAATAGTTCACATGCACTCTGACGCACAGTTTGCAGGCTCTTCATCAGTACCAGCACACGTTGAGATGATGGGCTTCCTCGGTATGGGTAACAACCCAATGGTAGGTACAACTGTGGCTATAGCAGTGGCTATCCAGCAGAGTTTTGCAAAATAAGGCAGACATCTACTGCCCCTAACAAAAAGTACCGACAATGGGTCGTACACTCAAGTACTACCCATCGTCGGGATTTTTGCCGAGTGTTGTATCTGCAGCCTTATTTTGCGAAACCTACAACCGACTTCTGACAAGAAATTGGGGTGCGTTCCCATCCGCTCTTTATCGGCACCAAATTAGCACCACTCTGACATTATATTACATATCTTGTCTTTGTATGTCATTATCTATTTGCTCAACTCCGCCTTTATGACTTGTGTCATGCAGTGTGCTGCGCCATATCCCTTTATAAGCGTTTCAAGAGGTATCCACTCTACAGTTACCCCATGCTTTGCAAATGCCTCCTGTAACTCAATTGACTGATTTCCTACTGCCATAATGTGGCGTGGGGCGATGGTGAGGTAGTTGTTGGCATAGTGTAGCTCATCTTCGAGTTTGATGGGTATAATTGTGAATCCTTGTTTTTTCAGGAACTCTACAAATGGGATGTCCTTATGTGTTAGAGTGTAGTTTTTCTCTCCCTCTTTGCGAGTGTATAGGTCCACAGTTACCCATTCTGGATCACCCTCCTTTGCGTAGTATCGGCTCTCAACAAGTGTGCATAGATCCTTGTCGATAATGTTGAAGTAGGTGTCGAGGTGCATCTGCATCTGCCACCACTTGTGGTCGTTTACTACCGCTATGGTGTTGTGACCAAAGGCATCGGCATCCATTATCTGTTGTATGGCCTCTAAGTTTGTGCGCATTCCGCAACCAATATACGAGATATCATCACCACGCAGATAGTCACCACCCTCCAATCTGCCCTCACCGGTGATTGTGAGTATCGGCTTGATGCCCAACTGCTCGTAGCATAGCGATATGATTTCCGTCTCAAAAGCACGCTGCGAGGAGTTCATCTGGCTGATGATGTGGCCACGAGGTGTGGTGATGCTTTGATCACGTGTGAAGTATAAATTCATAAGAGGCTGATGTGAATATACAGCCTCAACTCCAGTGTTCGTATCTGTCCTGTAGAGTGTCACGGTGGGGCGAAGGAGTATGCATCGGATAAGATCACCGCGTGACATCTCGCCAATGACATATTCACGATAACTATCTGACTCTATTTCGCTTACTCCCTCTATGTTTGTGATATCATAGATGAGCGTCTCCATAGCGTATTGGCGTAACTTCTCTATGGGCACTTGGTTGAGTAGCTCTCGTACGGTATATACCTCAATGCCATTTTTCTCAAGTGCTGCGATATATCCACGGTGCTCCTCTGCCGCTTTGTCCACATCGAAATAGTACTCAAATAGTCCTGCGTATGGGTGTATAACACCATCGAAAAGCTCCACTCCGGGAGTGTGCATTAGTATCGCTTTGGCTTTATCCCACTCAGCAGTAGGGTAGGTTATAGTATCTTGCGCCCATGTGGCAAGAGATGTCGTGAGGATAAACGACATCATAAGAAACGTGCTCTTCATAGTCCTAATGATTAAATGTTAATGTAATTACAAATATAAGAAAAAAACGGAATATTATACTACATGACAATCTTTTTGTAATATTCTAAGTGTTGATAGTTATATAGTTTAGAGATTTTTGCATTACGTAATCTCTGTTAAATTTAGTGAATATAAGGAATTTAACGATGTATTTTTATTCTTAACACTAAACTCACTAAATTCCCTAATTTCCCTAATTTCCTTAAACTCTCTAATGAAACACTAAGGTAAAAAATAGCCCTTAATGGAGCAGGCCGAGAATGAAGTGACCCCAAAAAACTTTTGGGGCCACTTCATTTAGTCACTCTCTTAATTAAAGATTATCAGAAGGTTGTCCTTTTAACGCCTCGTTCAGATATACATAATCAACCACATTTATATAATATTCATTATCCATATATTTAAATGCTATCAGCTAAATATAGAGTTTATCTATCCATAAGAGAATTTGCAAAAAAATATCTACCTTTGCATCAACAAACCAAACTTTAGTCGATGGAGCAGCAGGGGCAAACTATTAGACCAACATACTTTACAGATACGAAACCGCATTACGAGCTACTTGACGGGCTACGAGGCGTAGCAGCCCTATTGGTGGTCGTATATCATATATTCGAGGGTCTTGCCTTTGCCGAAGCTACTGACGGCGTAGGAAGTGGACTTATTACTACACTCAACCACGGTCATATTGCCGTTGATTTCTTCTTTATCCTTTCGGGATTTGTCATCAGCTATGCATACGATGACCGCTGGGACAAGATATCAATCGGGACGTTCTTCAAGCGTCGCCTTATCCGTCTGCACCCGATGCTTATTATGGGAGCTGCGATTGGAGCTATAGCATTTTTTGCCGTAGGGTGTGAACGCTGGGATGGTAGCATCGCCCCAACAAGTTGGGTTATGGTCGCTATGATACTGACAATGTGTATGATACCAGCGGTACCAGGAGCACCATACGAGGTGCGTGGCAATGGCGAGATGTTCCCACTTAATGGCCCAAGCTGGTCGCTCTTCTTTGAATATATTGGCAACATCTGTTACGCCTTGTTTATGCGACGAATGACCACCAAAGTGTTAGCATTGTTCACATTACTACTTGGCATTGCACACGCTTGGTTTTTCGTAGGTGATATTTCGGGATACGATACGATTGGTGTTGGCTGGACCATAGACGAGGTCTACTTCTGGGGTGGATTCCTTAGGATGCTCTTCCCGTTTAGCATAGGAATGTTGCTTGCTCGTATATTTAAGCCAAGAGTGATTAAAGGCGCATTTTGGATATGCACCATAGCAGTTGTCATCCTCTTTGCCGCGCCATACATACCATCCAATAATGGCTTTAGTATCAACAGCTTGTATGAGTTTATATGCATTGCCTTTATCTTTCCAGCTATCGTATGGCTTGGTGCTTGTGGCTCAGCAAAGGGTGTAACAAATAGGACGAGCCGACTCCTTGGCGAACTATCATACCCGCTCTATATTGTACACTACCCCATAATGTATATCTTCTATGATTGGCTTATCAAAAACGATATCTACCACTTACGTGATTGTTTGTCTGCGGCACTCTTGGTAATTGTCGCCAGCATAGCACTCGCCTACCTCTGCCTAAAGCTCTACGACAAGCCTATTCGCAGATTGTTTACAAGGAGTAGCACACGCCAAGATATAGGTGGCAACGACCATATATAGAAGCAATTGGTCAAAGATTGTGTTATTTAGATGGTAATGATGCAAAAAGTGGCGCTTTTTGCATCATTACCATTTAGATTATTTACGTATCCTTGTAAGTGATATTGTTGCTAAAACATTTGCAACCACTCCTTTACAAAGGCGTAGGCGTTGCGTAGATGATTTCGGTCGGTGTATTCCTCCTCTTTGTGGGCGTTGTAGTAGCCACAGCTGATATTGCAACAAGGGCATTTAAGACCGCGCTCCTTTAGGGCTACCACATCCGTACGACCACCCTCAACACAGCTGTAGCCATACTTCTCCATTAAGCTCTTGGGTGCGAAATCATCATCACATAGTGGAATACCACCCTTGCCCACTGTAACCACCTCGGAAGCCCCCTTGCGGTCGACAGCAAGGATAAACGCCACATTGTCAAACCTATCCAACGAGCAAGCCTTCGAGCCACGGCAGCCAGCCACCTCACCCACGCGCTCCTCCTCGATAAAGAGTGCAACCTTCAAAACTGGGAGTTCGCGCAGAAGGTTAAGGATTATCCAGACACCATTTTTGTCATCGGCACCCAAGCCCACACGACTACCCTTCTCATCCACAGCATAGAGGATATCGCCCTCATTGACAATGGTACGATGCTCAACGGTATGCACCTCGTCAAGGTGTGCCGTAATGCAAGGATAGATATCTGCATCGCCCTTGGTTATAAAGAGGTTGCCAAAGTCGTCACTCTCAATTAGCAGGTCGAGATCCTTCAAATGATCGAGGATAAAGCTCTTGATTCTTGCCTCCATTCCCGACTTCGATGGAATGGTGTATAGTTGTTTTAGCAGCTCCACGGCACAAATTATTCCTTATAAAAATCGTATCCGTAATCCTGACCCTGCACTCGTTTCTTTAGCTCCGTAGAGGCCTCTACCTCATCGAATCCAAGCAGGTGCTTGTTGATATTATACGCCATATGTTTAGCGATTTCAAGATAACGGAAATCCCAGCATGTAACGCTCCAAGCGATGCGAATAGTGAATGCATTTCTATCCTTACCGCCATCGACCTTACGAGCGATATTCCTTTCCGAAGTTCCAGTGTGGAAACGATGCTTATCAGACTCGAAACCATACTTATCAACTAAAGTAGTCGATAGGCCTTGATACATTTTCTCAAAAGACTCCGTATCAATAATAGTGATATTAGGATCGTTATAGGTATCATCGCCCTTTTTAGCACCATAGATATAGTGGAACAAAGTCGGATATACTGGCTCTTGACCACCACTGGCAGACAAGATGAAGATTACCCAACTATCCTTATCGCACGCAAGATCCTTGATATCGCTCAAGAACTTTGGCAGGTTAGGGCAAGCATCTTCGCTTGTAATATTGTAGTATGATACTGGGATATTTGGATTAACCTCAATCTCCTTTGATACATAGTTGAAACCACCTATCTTTGCAAGATAGTCGGCAAAATGTCCTGTCGCCGCCTCGGCATATGACGAGGTTGAGACAATAGTTACCTTCGACTTTCTATCGATACAACAACCATACTCCGTATTCTTATAGAAGTTCTCAACCACAAGTTTATCCAATGGGCGATCCTCAATAGGGAGTGTTGTGGCGAGGTTGCGCAAGCGGAAATTTTCCGATTCATCGACTACCGCGAAGATTTCATCCATCGACAAACGCTGCTTGGCCTGAAGATCTGCCACGGAAACAAACTTAGGAACAGTCAAGAATTTAGTATAACGACACTGGACATGCTTGAATGCCTGCGCCATCTTAATAGTATTTTCATTTACCTTCTCTTGCTCTTTATCGTCCTCCATAACCTCGGTAAACGCCGAGCCAATCAGACCGGCAGGAACGGCGAAGATAGCGATTCCGAGTATACCTATTACACAAGCGATAAGTCGACCCACGAGGGTGATTGGAGGCGTATCGGCGAAGTTACCAGGGTCGCCAATATACTGAGCGAATGCCCACACCACAGATCTCCAACCATTATCGTAGACCGTAGGCTGAGCGGCGTGCTCAACGAAGAAGAGGATAAAGGAGAGGATAAGCGTGATAATGGCAAGGAACTGCAACGATACGACCATCTCTTGACTCTTGGCCTTAATCGCACGAGATAGGATATTAAATGCCTTCACATACCTAAAGATACGGAATAGTCGCGCGATACGCAAAATCTTCAGCGCCACGTATGGGATCTCCACGAAAAAGTTGAGGTAGAATGGATATGTCGAGAGGATATCTATAAGTCCGTAGAAAGTAAAGCAATACCTCACACGACCCCAAAAGCCCTTATACTTTGGATTTAACTGATCCGCTGCCCATATACGCAATGTCACCTCAATGGTAAAGCATATTGTGGTAAAGTAATCCACCACATGCAACCAGCTACCATACTTTTCTACTATACCATCATAGGTCGATAGAAAGACCTCGATTGTAGAGACTACAATCAGACCTATAATCACATAGTCGACATAGTTATGCCACTGCTTGGTGTGCATATTGTCGTCGAAGACTCTTCCGAGCTCCTGCTTAAATTGCTGCACTTTAGTCATACTCCTCTTTATTATATCGCAGATTTCCCTCTTTAAGGCATTCTGGCGCGTTAGTAGCGGTTGCGCGGAGTAGATTACCCCTCAGTAAGAACAATTGACTCACCGCGCTCTATTAGGTCGTAGAGTGTATTTAGGTCGACCTCTTTGGCTACGCCATTCTCAGTGTAGTTAAAGTTATAGGTCACGTCGTTCTCGTCGGTATAGTAGAAGTCGATACTATCATCCTCCCACGTAAACTGATACTCTTCGCGCAAGTTTAGCTCGAACTGACCATCCGTCGTTATCGTTACCACACCGATACGCGCACCTGTACGCAGACGCACAAAGGCTACGAAGGCATCCTTAGGCACGGCTCGTCTCACGCCACTCTTCTCGTAGTAGATATTACCCGTGATATGCTTTGTATCGACATTGAAGGTCTTATCCCAGAAGACTATGCGCTCCTTATTGGTAGAGATATGTATATCACCACCTGCCGTAATTGAGCTCTTCTTAAATGGCAAACTCTTACGCTCTCCCGTCTGGTTGATACTACCCTCTACAGGTACCTTCAAGCCGAACTTATTAAACTGGGTTGTCGAAAGGTCTACATTAACGACAGATAGCCCCTCAGCGCCAAACTCACGCTCGTGGTTACGGTGACGGTCTACGGTGTATATAAATCGACCAGGGGTTGTAGGGTCACGGCGTAGCTTATCCACATTTAATCCCGAGCCATTATTCTCCTTATACCAACCCTCAGGATAGCGATCATAGTCTATCTCAAGCATTGGAGCATCAATATATACTTCGAAGTGGTCACCAAAGTTCTCACCGAATGGGTGTACCGAGCAACCGTCTGAACCCTTAAAGCTGGTGATGTCGAAGATAATATCTACCTTCTGACCCGGCTCATAACTTAGCTCTACATCATCTACAGCCTCCTCCGTGTCGCCATTCTTCTCATTACTCAACAACTTATCATTTGAAGGTATCACCACCGCATTTTGGCCATCAGCATCTGACACTTTCACCTGTGCAGCAAAGCGATATGGACGATAGTGTGCCACATCGAAGATTACCGAGCGATACTCGTTGCCATCGTAGTTGTGGTCGGTAATAGATGTTACACCATCGCGTTTATATTTATAGGCGTGAGGACTCATATGGTTATTTGATGCCACACGCACAACATCCTTATTATTAGCGCTGTTGGTAAGGAAGAAGATATTATATGTTCCATCATCCTGCAGACCATACCTATCAGATGTTGACGGAGTCGTTTTGTAGTCCTGTGTTCGGAAAGCCATAACACGGCCATTGGTACTCCAAGTATCCTCGCTAAAGAGTATCACATCGCCCTCCCAGGCCAAGCCTTGAATCTCCTCGTAAACATCTTCGTTATGGTCATAATATGTTCGATAGTCGCTAAAAGTTTTTGAGTATATCAAGAACTCATCACAGCCATTCTTATGCCACTGGACATTATCACCTTGAGGTGCGTGGTCATAAGGTTTATAAGTACCATCAGCCTGTCGCTCCTGCAACATAATGGTAAATGCAAGTGGATGTGCACGCTTCTGAGGTACAAGCATATAGTATAGCACCTCATCATCGGCATACATATTACCATAGGAGTGAAGATTGTCGACGAAGATTCTATGGTGCGCATGATCGTATCCACTGAATATAGCATTCTTGGTGATGGTCTCAAAGAAGTTTGCCTCAAGATGCACACTCTCCATATCGCCATCCTGGTGTTTGAGGATTGAACGCATGTGGAGACGATGTTTACCTGGCTCGGTAACCGTATAGGCATATTTGTAGTTAATACCCTCCCAGTCTGCACCGAAGTAACCCTCCTCGCCCTTAATATAGACTGGAAGCTGCTCACCAGAGTCGGAACGCACATCAAGATGGTTTGCCGACACCAACACCGTAAATGGGAAGAGCGCATCGGGGCAGGTATCAGGAATGGTAAACATCAGCGTAACGTGCTCGTCGGCCACACCATACACCTGCGATGATATCCAAGATGGGGTGAAATGCTGTGTACGGATAATATAGATTGTCACCTTGCGTTGCAGTTTGCCGTGCTTGATAAGCAACGAACCTATCTGCTGCTCATTACCCTCATACATTGGGTATAGGCTAAGCTTCACACTACCCTCGCCCGTCGACTTGTTGTAGTTGTTTGTAATAGAGCTATATGCCACGTTGTTGTCAATCCACGTCACAGTAGGAGCCTCACTATCACCCACACCATTCTTGGTATACTTGTATGGGAACGACCAGTCGGTACCGGCGTATATATCGCTACTAAGCACATAGCTTGTCTGCTCCACCCACAAGGTCTCCACGCCGTCCGAAATCTCGTTCACCCACTCGTCGATAGAGATCCACGCATTATTCGACGCTGGCGAGGTGAGAGCCTTCTCGAAGCTATCCTGACCGTATGTGAGCATACCCGTAATCTTGATATTGTAGTGGTGGTTACGACGAATCATAAAGTTGCTACCGTCGCTATTCTGCAACACCACACGGTAGTACTTATCATCCTTCTCGGTCTTGCCCTTAGCGTGACCCTTGATGATAACACTCATTAGCTTATCGCCCGAGTTCTCGCTCTCGAAGATATAGTCCGCAGGCTTGGTGTTGATATCCGCGATATCGGACATCAATGCTTGATTATTAGGCAGTGTCACGAAGTCCTCGGTACTCTCCCAATTCTCCACAATATCGAACTTTAGATTTGGGTGGTGCGGTGCTACAGTACCAAAAGCGGGGATATTAACGGTACGAAAACCCGTAACAACGAACTTATCAGTCTCCCAATCCTCAATTGTCACCTTCGCTTGGTTACGGATAAGCTTGATACCCGAGTATGTAGTGCCATTTATCGTATATTTAAGGTCTCGAAGCTGATCCTCGATAGACTTATCGGATGTAGCATCCGCTACAAAGCGAGACCAATATACCAGCATACCTGAACCACCCTCCATATTCGCAACAACCATACTCTCGGTCTGACCAGGGAACTCCGAGGCATCGTAGAGACCCTTACTATGGTTGGCAAGGAAGTGAATAATACGGGTATGGTTAGGTATAACAGCGGTATACTCACCACTCTCCGAGATACCATCCTCCGACTTACTACCAGGCACCAACTGCGCCTCCTCGGAGCTGATATAGAGACCAAACTCGTTGAAGCAGAAGAGTGTCATATTGTTCACATCCAGACCATCAGGGTCCACAGCGCGTGTGTCGACACCAATAGTGGATGATGCCATATTTGCCCTAAAGGTAATCTTGGTGTATCCCTCTGGGACATCTTCAACCGTAGGCACAATAAGCTCCTCTCTTACACACGAGTTGAGTAAGATGAGTAACATCTGTAATATGTATATGACTCTCTTCATATATTCTCAAAATTAAAAGGCATCGCGCACGCAACGAATAGCTACACCTGTAGCATTCATAGGGTCTGCCAACTCCTTAGTATCATCGGTATTCTTAGGGTTAAACACCGGTCCGCTCGCACTCATATAGTAGCCACCATTAAGCAGGAAGTCGATAGCATCTGCATTCTGGCCATCAGTACCCTGAATCTGCATAATAATCTTTAGCTCCGCCTCGGTAGGTAGTCGCCAGTTGTCGTAGACCTTAACAGGAGCCTTCTTATCGTCGTTAACATCATCCACCTCTACATAGTTCTTGCAGTGGTCGGCAAAGGCGATCAACTTTTTATCGTTCGACATACTCGACAGATTACTATATGTAGAGAGCACAGCACCCAAACGCGATGCAATAACGAATGATGGTGATACAAGCTTTGAGTTCTCCTCGTCACCTGCCGTATAGCCATACTCATCCAATGCAGGACGAGCAAGCGTGTAGTCGCCCGAGGATGCCATCATACGAACGTGGTAGTTACGAACATTATGTGTCTCACAGCTTGATGTGCTCTGGCTCCACTTTCTACTCCTATATGTAAAATAATAGTAGTTAATGGCATATTTCTCGCTATTATTCTGCTTATTACCTCGCACCTTAGAACAGGTCCAACCGCGGTTACTCGAGGGGGCAGCACTCGAATAGGTATATTTCACTGTCTTTGTGTTAACATCCACATTGTCTATTGTGTAGATACTTACAATGTGGTCGCCAGCATACTCATAGGTGGTTGGCAAATCTCCCGAAGTGGTAGCTGAACTCACATTACCATTCCATCCATGACCACCCGAAGTACGGTAATAGTAGTCGTCACGATAGGAGTACCAAGGTAGATTGTTGGTAATGTAGATAAGTGGATACTGCTCCACATTGACAATCTCGCTCAAGCCCTCCTCGTTGGTTACCTTAAGCTGGAAGTAGCGAATGGTATTGTTGGTTGGGATATCGCTATGCACCGAGATATTACCTGATGTAGAACCCTCCTCGGTAGAGGCGTAGATAGTCTTCTGCTCTGCAGTCGACAACGTAACCTTATTATTGTACTTGTTGTAGTAGTACGCACTACCCGAAACAAGCTGCACGGTAACTGGTGACGACGATGAGAAATAGAGCGTTGAGGTATCATCCGCAACATTATACATATAGATCTTCTCCTTGTTCACCTTAAGGTACTTAACCGTGCTCTCGCCCGATACATCCAACTCCATCTTCTCCCAAGGTGCGGTGAAATATGTGATGTTCTTAATCTCCTCAGGCTCGTTGAAGTCCTCAGCACCTGGTGCATTAAGATTGATGCGTAGGTCGTAGTAGGTGTTACGCTTGATAAGGTGGAAGGAGTCGTTCTCATCCGTACCCTCGCGCTTACTGAACGAAATCTGATAGTAGTTGTTCCGATACTCCACACCCTGATATACCAACGGAAGCATCAACACCACAGAGGTACCCTCCTCGAAAGCGTCATCCTTATTCCACGTGTGCGAGTAGCAGTATAGCGTGATTCTTAGCTGATAGTTCGTGATATTACCCTCGCCATCCTCTATTGGTATCACCTCGAAATATGGGGTCTGTGAGATTGTAGACGACTGCCAATATGGCTTTTTGGTAGGGTACTCTCCCGCCGCTGCAAGACGAGTTCTAATAGGCATATTTCGCACCATATAACCACTCGAGAGTGCCAAAAGTTCCTTTGTAAGCGTTACATCCTCGCCCGGAGTAATCGAGATTTGAACCTTTGCAGCAGCACGGCGCAAGGTTACCTTAATGGTGACATCCTCATCGGTGTCGGGGCTGTTGATGATGATATTACTTGCCGCTTGAGGCTCCTTATCTGCCATATATGCTACACCATCCATTAAGAACATCTGCGGATATATCGAGCCTGGAACACCAAACTCGATACCAGCAAGATGGATATACTCGTCGGTCTGCTCAAGGCGTAGGAAGGCGTCACGGCTGATGATATTGCCACTATTATCGTAGTAGTCTGAGCTACTAAGAGTACTATTAGCTATAACATAGAAACGATATGGCACCGACTCCTTAAAGTCGCGCTTTGTCTTAGCGATGCTCACCCTACCATCGGGTGTATTCGATACGTTGATACGCTGGTAGTGGAATGGCGTATATGCACCATTCAAATACTCATAAACGACTACATCGATATGGCTCAGATATGACTCATATTCGTTGTCGGCAACCTCGCCACGCGTGCTCACACCTGGGACATTGAGGCATAGAGTTATATACTCCTCCTCGTTCGACAACAAGTGTTCATCATCGAACTCAGCGCTACACGACACCACCATAAGCGACATCGCAAACAACGAAATTATATATAGTATCCTCTCTTTCATACTCTCTACTCTTCATCACCAATAGGCGACACCGCTGATGTATGTATAATGTTTATAATCTTAGGGTTATTACCACTATTTGGCCATCTTATATTACCATACTCTCCATTCACATAGAGGTTGATATACTGGTCGGTCCACGCCTGATAGTACGAGATACCAAACTCAATAGTTGTTTTATCTGCGCCATCATCACTCAATGGGAAGATGACGATTTTAAACCACTCTCCAGCACCACAATAAGGCAAATTATTCTGCAAGCCTGCTACACCAGAGTCGAAGATTGGCGTATTAGACGTCTGCACAAGATTATTATCCAAGTGATATACACGAATACGGTAGTTCTCCTTTGAACCCATAAACGATGGCTTCCACTCTACCGACTGAGGTGCCAAAATCTGGAAATAGCACTCAAAGGCTCCTATCTCGAGGTTATTCTGGCCACCATAGAACATTGCAGGCACCTGGTCAATCACATAGTTCGCCTGATTTATTGCATTTAGGCTCAAATATTCGTGTGGCACAACAGGGTTGTGGTAGGTAGGGTATGATAGGTCGTGCTCCTCATACTCAGCGCCGTTGCCATCCCAATCCTCCGTAGTCCAATCTGCAACGGTGTAATCGAGGATAAGGCTTGAGCCCGCGATGCTTAGAATCTCAAACTCGTAGATATGGTTACGCACAATGCTGTAGTGGCTACCATCCACAGGGGCACCATCACGATACTGACAGAACGAAATGGCATCCTCGAAATATTTATCTTCGCCACCTACATTGAACTCAAGGCTTATCTTGTTGCGCTCACCCGAATAGTGGATATTATCGTACTCGGTAACGTAGATGTGGCAGTAGTCGCCCTCCTCGTCAACCACAAATGGCATATTGATAGCCGCGTGACGGTAGACTCTAATACAGTCTTCTTGATCGAGCTCCTGCGTGTTAGATACCTGCGACCAACCTGTAGGGAGTACATATCCTGTCTGGTTGTAATACTTGAGTGTGGCACTATTTATCTTCGTACCCTTTTGCTTTAGCGCATCGGTCAACTTAACCTCCACCTTCGCTGCCGCACGCAATAGCGAGATAGCACCCAAATCGAGGTTACTTCCATCAAGAAGCGGTGATACGTCTGCCTCCTTGACACCCCACATAGGGATTGAAGACTCCTCACTCAATGGGTCGAGCTGGCTCTGGCTATAGGTTATATACTCCTCGCCCGTAGCGTTATCGCCACAGTTGGCAAGCACCATAAACCTATATATAGGTCTCTCAGCACCAAAGGCATTTATATGGTCTACAAACTCCACTGGCATCTGACCCGTGAACTGGAACTCGGTATGTTCCTGGTTGATAGGCCAGTAATATATATCGCTCACCTGACCCAAGCGTGTTCCGTCCTCGGTAAACACCACCATACGCAAGTCGTCAGGGTTGATGCGGAAGTCGAAAGGCACACCCACCTCAGATGGGTAGTCCTCCTCCCACGAAGCACGTGTGCTATGACCCTCGAGAGAGACAGTAAAGATAATCTCGTGTGGCTCATCTGCGGAGATGAAGCATCTCTCCCCATCGAAAATGCACGATGCGGATAGAATGCCCACCAAGAGCAACATTAGATATTTTACAAACTCTCTCACCTAATATTATATATATATTAGTTCAATTCTGTGTTGTTAAGCACCACTCTCCACGAGTTGATAAGGATGTAGGTATCCAACCACACGCCCTCATCGAGGAAGAAGGTCAAGCTATACTCGTCCTGACGGTCGAGATACTCCTGATTGCTCATCTGCTCGCGGTATTTACCCTTTATAAGCAAGGCGTACTCCGCCAAAGGTATGCGAACAACCTCCTCGCCTGTCTGGCTATTTTTAATATATAGTATTGGCGAATTATTCGCACTCATACGTCCCACTGTAAGCTCAGCAAGGGCAACACTTATCGATGTAATTGCTCTGCTCTCATCTACGTCGGCGCTACCAGTCTCCTGATGCCACGCCGAATATGTTATCTCCTCGTCCTCGAGGAGTGTGTTATCCCAGTCGTATAGACCGTTTTCATCCTTAATCTCGAAGATATACTGATCGGCATCCATCTGCTGTCCCGACATCTCGTGTAGCAGGATGCGTATGTTGTTTGTATTCTTCATTAGCGACATTGTATGGCGATATGTACCATCCTCATCACTTACCTCGATAGGCATCGAGCCGTGATACAACGGTAATAAGTCCTCATCAACGATAGCCTCGCCATTGTCGTTATACTTTCGGTGCATCTTTACCTGCACCTCTTGGAGTGTTGTCTCGCCGACCTTAGCATCCACGAGCAGGTCGAACGACTCCTCATTCATCAATCCGCCCCACGCCAAAAGGGTATATTTTCCAGGGGCGAGCTGTAGAGGTATCTCAAACTTATCCTTCGAGAGAGCCTCCTTATCTGTAGTGGTGGTATGCTCGACAAGAACATCGTTCTGGTCGAAGACGTAGAGTGCAATTGAATTTACCTCGTTGGCAAAGGCATTTGCAAACTTTATGTTGTAGTCGTATTTGAAACTTATATAGACACCACAATCTCCCTGGCCTTCGAAGACTCCAAGTCCATCATTGCACGAAGATGTTGCAAACATCGCCACCACCATAGCCGATGCTAAAGCAATTCTTCTGAATATATGCACTCTATTCATTTTGTTAAGTTTTAGTTATCTACGGGTCACCCCGAACAAGTTTTTTTTGTAAAGGGGCCGTCTAACAAGCCGCCAGGCGACCCCTTGAAGTGTTGTATAAATTACTGAACGATATTTACGCCCTGCTTAACAACCTTCCAAGAAAGAACGTTGATCTTAGCAGCAACATAAGATGACTCGTCCTCAACCTCTGGATACTCTGGATTAATGATGTCGCTTGTGCCAGTATATACAGGTGAGCCATAACCCGTGATTGAGTTAATGTCAATCTGATATACATGGTTACGAACTACACCATACTTAGCTGTCTTAGTACCAAGGTGCTCAATATCTACAATATAGTATGTCTGACCAGTTTTGTATAGTAGTGCAGGCTGAACACTATTTAGATAGGTGTTTGTAGCATTCGTATTGCTATCATGGTCCGAAGCCGTACCAAAGAGCACATAACCTTTTGTTGAATCATACTGATACCAAGTCTTATTTTCACCAAAATCAGTTGTTGATGAAAGCTGGAAACCTACCTCGTAAGCCTCTGCACCAACATCAGCACCATCTACACATATAAGATCTGCAGGCTTGATAGAATCGAAATTAGTACCATCTGAAGAAGAGAACAATGTGTACTTAAGCGAGTTCGCAACAGCTATTCTCAAAGCCTCCTCACCTGCATATTCAGTACCATACCAGCGAGCAAGCTCAAGTGGCTCGTAGTTATCACCATTCTTTTGCATAAGCTGACCCTTAAGGATAACCTTAGTGTTCTTATCATATGGAGTTACCTTACCCTCGCCGTCTATTGTTGATGCTCCTGTATTCTCACCGCAGTAGGTATATGTACCTTCAGTATAGGTATATGCATCACCATTTTTACTTAATGGTTCTGCAACCTTAAAACCATATGCTGTAGGGTATTTATCAGTTGCATACGACCAACTAAAAGTATCTGATTCTGTTCTACTCTCAGTATCAGCCCAATAGCTGCGATAATATGGAATATCATTCCAAGTAAGACCCATATTTGTGACATTCCATTCAGTGTCGATGTTCTTCAATAGATAAGATTGGTTGTTATCGTTATATAACTCCCAACCGTGAAGCTGTACATATACATCAATCTCTGAACTTTCACCAGCAGAAACTACAGGTGTGGTGTTCTTATGTGTTTCAAATATATTAGTTGTACCTGTAACTCTACCGCTTGCAGTAAGCACAACCTTTGCAGCGACACGCTCTACATAGATCTCTACTGGAGCTGCTTTAGCTTCTTCAGCATCAGTCTTGATGTTAGCAGCTGTAAGAGGTACTGCATCAACAATTTTGCCTGCGCCATCCATATATACGGAGTTGCTCATAACAAAACCATTAGTACCATTACCAGTATCACGAAGTCCTACAAGTGCTTCACGGAGCTGCTCCAATGTATATGCATTTGCAGTAGGGACCCAGTTGATAACTGCAACGATTTGGCTTGGATATACACCCTTGTAGGTCTCCAAAATCAAAACTGCTTTCTTGATATCTGACACATTAGGCAAATTCGTTGCAGGATCGCCAACTTCGCTAATCGATAGTGACAAATGGTTTGTCTGATTAGTGGCACCTGGCTGTGTAGCTGGAGTATTTGTTGTGTTAACATAGAACGGATTACCCTGAGCATCGAAGAAGAAGAAGTAAGCGGTATTAATAACACGCTCATCTGCAGTACCCTGATCGTAGCCATATTCATCCGCCGCAGCGCGTGAGTCTACATCGGCAGCCATAAGGTTAATAGCGATATAAGACTCCTCAACCTCGCCGTTGTGGTGTGGCTTATTACCTCCGGTAACATCATCCTTTGCGCATGATGCCATACCAAAGAGTGCTAACGCGATAAATAAATACTTTTTCATATCTGTATTTGTTAATTTTAATTCGTAACCATCTACCTTAGCGTTATTCAGCATTGCGATAACCTTAGGTAGATAATTCCCTCTATTCTACATTATATTCATTCTTTACAACTCGCCAAGAGAGGATACGCACCTCGGCAGCTACATAGCTATTAACATCCACTGGGCGCTCAGGGGTCTCGAAATCGATATCGCTATCGAAGACAGGTGTTCCTATACCAGACATTTTGGTGATGCTCACCCTATATATATGGTTGCGGACAACGCCATACTCCGCATCCGAGCCTGCACTACCCAAGTGTTTAATATCTGTGTAGTAGTAGGTCATACCATCCTTATAGATAAGTGCTGGCTCTACCTTAGCAAGGCGGGCGTTGACAGCATCATCCGACACAGCAACATAACCCTCGGTGCTTGAGTAGGTAAACCACTCCTTCATAAGAGCATCGTCCGAGAGCTGGAAGAAGACCTCAAAAGTCTCAACATCGGCCTCCTGAGGAGCTTCGCCACCCTCCACAGCCTTGATATCCGCCATACCGATACCCTTATACTCGCCACCCTCGATGTAGTACAACTCCGAGGATAGCAACGATGCTATCTCCGTGCGCACAGCAGCCTCGCCATAGTATCTATGACCAAACCATACTGCCACCTCTACGGGCTTGCCACTCTCATCAACGATCTGTGCCTTAACAATCACCTTAGTGCGTGGATTTGAGGTTATATTACCCTCGCTATCCTTCACCACAGGGCGGGTGTTCTCGCCGCAGTATGCCACAGCGGCATTAGGCGCAAGACCATCACCCCAGTTGAAGTTGTTGTCCGTAGGGAAGCCACCCACATAGGATGCCGCCCAGTAGGAGCGATATCTGTTAGGGTCGTTCCAGAGGAAGCCTATCTCGCTTGCCATACCCCACTTATCGGGATAGATATGCTTAAGCACGATAGAGCTTTTGTAGTCGTTGTGCAGCTCCCAGTTTATCACCTTTGCATATAGCGCAATATCATCTACCGAAGTTTCGATATCGTATGTAGCCTCCTTAGTGGCAACATCGCCCTTAGCCACAACCTCCACCTTAGCCGATAGACGCTCGACATATATCTCCACAGGGTTAGCCTTAGCCTCCTCCTCCGATTTTGCAATGTTCGCTATCGTTAGAGGTGTGGCGTAGATAGCCTTGCCCTGCATATCGGCATATACCGAGTTGCTCATCACAAAGTGGCTGTTGTCATTGCGCACATTAGCAAGGGTGTTGTAGAGAGCATTCAGCGTATAGGATGGCTGAATATGCTTTGTATCCCAGTTTAACACCGCAACGATGTATGCGGGATACTCTCCCTTGTAGTTGTTGAATATAAGTACCTTATCCTTAACATCTGAGACATTGGGACCCTCATTTGCCTCGCCACTCTCGTCGGGTTGCGTACCATTGCTCTCGATGTTGAACGAGAGATAGTTTTTGCCACCCGTGCCATTTACAGGGAAGGCAGTCTGGTCGTGCTTGAATAGGAAGAAGTGAACATTCTCAACGTAACGCTCCTCAGCCTCGCCATACTCAAACTCTTCGCCCGCGCGAGTGTCGTCGTTAGACTTTAGAGAGACCGAGATATACGACCTCTCCAGCTCCCCCTTTTCGATAGGGGTAGCTGGCTCGGTCGCTTTATCCGAACATCCCAATAAGCCTAATGCGGCAAATATTATGAATGAAAATCTCTTCATCTCGGATGTTAAATTTTACTAATAATCCTCACCAAGCTGGTAATCCTCATCAACAATTCTCCAAGAAAGGATATTGATCTGAGCAGATACAAATGTCTTCATATCCTCTGGAGTGTCTGGAGTTTCAAAGTCATAGTTAGGATCGTAAACTGGAGTACCGAAACCCTTGATCTCAGTAATATTTACACGATAAACATGGTTACGAACAACGCCGTACTCTGTAGTAGTGTTAGGAAGACCCAAGTGCTTGATATCTGTGTAGTAGTATGTCATACCATCATTGTAAACCAATGCTGGCTGAACATTTGCCTTAAGCTCGTCATTCAACACTGTAGAGTTAGAGTACTTCTTATAATCGCTCTCAAGCTCATTGAACTTATACCACTCCTTTGCAGCAGCGTCATCGCTCAACTGGAAGTAAACCTCGTATGCATTCTCTTCACCGTTCACACGTGCAACACACTTCAAATCCTCTGGAGCAATACCAATATACTTCTGAGTTGCATCATCCTTTGTAAAGTAAGTGTACTTTAGCGTATTAGCAACAACAATCTTAAGCTGCTTCTCACCGATATAGTTCTGACCAAACCAGTTTACAACCTCAAGTGGCTCATAGCTATCATCACCAACCTTCTTAACAAGGGTTGCCTTTACGATAACCTTAGTGTGCTTGTCTGCCTGAGTATTCTCACCGCAGTAAACAAAAGGCTTAGCATCTGTAAGCTTTGTATTATTGTTGTTCCAGTCAAATGTGTTGTTTGGGAAATTCTTGGTCTGTGACTCTGCCCAGTATGAACGACGGTAATCAAGATCATTCCAGTTAGTAAAACCGAAGCTGTCACCACCCCAAGTAGGATCAATATGCTTCAAAAGATGTGAATCCTCAAAATCATTGTATAGCTGGAAGCCCTCAATTCGTGCATATACATCTACTGGAGCATCACCGAAAACGCCATCACCGCCCTCAGCGTTGCTTACCTGCTCACCGATTGGGAAGATACCGCCTTTCTCTGCTGAGAAACTAACCTTTGCAGCAATACGCTCAACATAGATATTAACAGGGTTAGCCAATGCACCCTTCTCATCTTTAGAGATATTTGCCTCGGTAATCTTAACGGCATCAACAACAGTCTTACCGGCATCAGCATATACTGAGTTGCTCATAACATAACCCTTAGAGTCGTTGCCAAGAGCAGATATCTCAGCCTGAAGCTCGCTAAGAGAGTAGCTTGACTTCTTTGGAGACCAGTTAAGAACTGCCAACATCTGGTTTGGATACTGACCCTTGTAGTTCTCAAGAACAAGTACCTCATCCTTAATATCAGAAATATTAGGCATATTGCTTGCAGGATCATTGTCCTCGAGCTTAATCTTAAGATAGTTAAAGCTACCCTCGTTTGTTGATGTGTTACCATCGTGCTTTACATAGAATGGAGCACCATTCTTGAAGAAAAATACAATAGCCTGATGTACTGCACGCTCCTCACCAAGACCTGCATCATAGTCCTCATCAGCACGAGTAACACCATCAGCAGTAAATGTTACAGCCATATATGACTGCTCCTTCTCACCATTGTTTACAGGGACGTTAGTCTCTGCCTTCTCAGCGCAAGCAGCAAAACCCAATGCTGCAAGTGCAATAAATAAATACTTTTTCATAAAATTGAAAATTAAGTTAATAAATAAATTGTTGTTTGTTAATTAGTTAGTTATTGTTTATTTGTTAGTTGTTGTCCGACATTTTGTATATGTTTCTATTCTTTGCAAGCTCGATTAGCGCCTCCTCAGCCTTGTCGATACCAAGCCTCTTAGCCTCATCAAAATATGGCTTTGCAGCCTCGTTGTTATCCATATATACCTCCAACGCTCCGCGCGCATATACAGCCTCTGGCAAGTCGCCAGCCTTATCGAGGTAGCGCAATGCATCGCGATAGTCGCGGCGTAGGATAGCAGAGTTCGCAGCGTTGAGGTTTGCTACAGGGTCGTTAGGATACATTCGCACGGCTGTCTCAAACAACTCGTTGAACTCCTCGCTACCCGACTCGTAGGTCTGTGCCAAGATGTAGAACTCCTCCAACGAAAGGTTCTGTGGTGCCGAGTGCAAGACCTTCTCAATCTCTACAGGGTCTGCATAGCTCTTCACCTCATACTCGATAACATAGTCGGAGTGACGCAATGCTGGGTAGCAATTCTTTAGCAAGTAGCGGTATTCCTCTTTCCAAGTAGATTTGATAATCCACTCCCTCGTATCAGGGTCTCTGTCAGAGCGTATAGTCTTCAAAATCTCCTCTTTATGTGCCAACGACGAAGCCTCTACGTAGCGCTCAAGACCAGCCCAGTCCTCAGGCTCGAAGTCGGTAGTGATAAAGCCCTCGCCGAAGTGATACATATTCTCAACATAGACCTTCAAAGCCTCGGTACGACCCTTAGCCAGGCGGGTATTGTTGCTGTAGGGGCTCTCAGGCGATGCAAAACCCTTGATAAATACCGACTTAATAGTGATATCGCTGTCGTTCTTCACCGAATCGATAGTACCAGTAATCTTGGCAAGCTCCTCGACATTGTTTCTATAGGTCGGGTAGATAACAGTCTCGCTAACAGGGAAGTCGATAAAGGCCGAGCCACTAAGTTCGCGGGTCTTGACCACCTCGTGCTCTGGGCGAAGGTATATCAACTCTGGATAGTACGCCTCCAATGGAAAACGCTCCACAAGCTTGCTCTCTGCAACCTCGTTGGTAACGCCACAGCAACCGCAATCTTTACGCGAAAGCACCACGCGACAACCATCCATCCAATCCACAAAGGCAACCGATGAGTTGTAGTCCACAACACCCTTAGCATCCGACTTCTTAAGATCAATATCGCCAGGGTTTGTAGGCTTTATATGCTCGTTACGCTGGTAATAGATACGGCGGTTACGACCATAGACACCAATCGATTTAAGCTTCAAGGTGTCGGCATCTTTAATGATTTTTGGCGTTAGCACGACAACCTGCGTACCCTTGATATCAAGCTCCGAGAGGTCGACATCAATATCCAAGTTCAAATAGCCATCCTTAAGCTCCAACGTGAAATCTTTAATCTCTACATCGGGTATATCCTGCGAGTAGCCTACACATACCGAGAATAGGGCAACCACAATCAAGGAGATAACTCTAATCATAGCTCTGGGGATTAAAAAACATAAACAAGATTAACAGCGGCCTTAGTAGGACCAACATAGTGCTGCGTGCCGTTGCCAACCTTGCGCTGACAACCACTGCACTTATAGATATCATAATCGAGATAGGCGTAACCAAAGCCCGCCTCGAGCTCAAGGTTAAGACTCTTGGAAAGCATAAAGGCAAAGCCATAGGCAATACCGCCACCGTATGCGTAACCCTGATAACGCATATTTCTTAGAACAGAGAAGTCCGTTCCGAATATCGAGAGATTGTTGTTGATACGACCCAAATTGAAGGCTCCGCCAAGAAGATGCGCTCCGACGAAATGGCGCGAGAATCGGTCGCAAAACCAGTAACGAACCTCTGGCTGAATTAGAAGATGCTTCCACTTCACGCTCTCATTCTTACTCCAAGCGTTGTAGCTACCCGAGAGGTCCACGGTCCACTTTGGTGCTACACCCACTTCAACGCCAAGATTAAGTGTGGCAGTAGTATCGTAGAGAAGGTTACTCTTAACCACATACTCCTGCGCTGAGATAGATGCCCTACTTCCTCCAAGGACAAGGAGTGCAAACAGTAGGCAAAGGCTAAATTTTGGTCTCATCATTTTCTATTTTGGTTAGAGTCTCTTGCTTAACACCAAGAGTCACTCTTTCTGTTTTTCGTTAGTTTCAAATAGCTCTTTATGGCTATATTTCCCATCTTGTTCGGCTGTTGTAGCTACCTCAAACTACCAAACCGCTACACAGTAAACTGTGGTCTAAAATCTTTGTCAAAAAAATGATTGCTTACATATTTAAAATAAATGCTCGCAAATTTGACAAAATATTCTAAAAAATCCAAACAAGCGAATGCTACATTTTACTATACATCCCTGTCCACCCCCCCTAAAAGGGCTTATGTAAACACAATTGTAAACACTTATATTTGGAAATTACAGACAATTTACATAATTTTGCAATAAACTGAGAAAAACAGGGGACAAAAGTCTACTACCTATATACAAATATTAAAGAAGAATGAACAAACCCATCTTAGAACGAACTATTTTACTACTACAAATATCGCTACTAATATGCGCTTCGTGCTTTGCCAATGACGAGCTATTTCAGCAGGCTAAAAAGCTACAGAAAGAGCAGGAGTACAACAAGGCTATTGATGCTTATAAGAGGTGTATTACGCAACCCGTAGAGAGTAGCGATCTAACGGACGAGGTGTTATTCATCTACACCGAATCTTTGGTGCAGCTAATGAACTCCTATCAGATGGTTGGAGAGACCGAGGCTTGCGTATCCACACTACGCGAGCTCTATGACGTATCAGCAATCTTACAGAAACAGTGTAAACGAGACTACTACTCTGTATTGGGTTATGCGCTATCGCGAACAGAGAGTATGAAGGAGGCAGAGGAGACTACATTAAAGGCTCTATCCCTACCTCTCCACCTTCCTACACCCGAGCGCTACTTCCGCGACTACGCCTACGCAGCAGCGGTATTCTACAGCAATACCGACTACCACGATGAGGTGATAGAGTGGTGCAAAGAGGCATTACATCAAGCCGAGCTTTGCGAGAACACCTCTGGCGCGCAGTATGTAAAGGCGATGTTGGGCTTGTTATACAAGCGTGGCGGCGAGCTTAGCAGAGCCTTTGAGCTCTTTACGGAGTGCACCACGGAGGCAGAGCTTAAGGGTGATGACTTAGGTAGACTCAACAGCCTTAATATGCTTATCGACTTCTTCCTCTACTGGGATATCCCCGAGTATGCGAATATATACGCTACTGAGGCAATCAAGGTAGAGAGAGCTATGAGCGCCAAAAACCCTATGGTCTCGGCACAGACCTATATCAATAAGGGTCGCGCATTGAGCAAGCTCGGCAAGCGAGACTCCGTGCTTGTCTACACCAACGAGGCGCGAAACATCTGCTCTCAACTCCCATATAATAGTGGTATGGTGGATGTAAACCTTTTACACGGTAGCACGCTCGTTGAAATGGGGGGGGAGCTATGTGGCGTTAGGTATTGAGGAGCTACACCAGGTAACAGCGCAGGGCACAGCGCTTAACCAAGCCAAGGCCTATCACCAATTGGCACTAACCTACCTACAATATGAGGAGTACGACAACGCCGAGCAGATGTTGGATAGTATGTATCGTCTACTCAACCATGACGACACACATATCTATATCGAGCTTGATTATGAGCCTATTCTAAACCACTATCTTCAGACGAAAAACTATGCAAAGGTAGAGCAGTATGCGAGATTGATGCTCAACGAGCAACACGCAATGAGAGAGCAGCGCCTAAACTTCAACATCGTGGAGACTATCGTCGATGCTCAAACAGCGCAGGTAAATCAAGAGCTTGTGATGACACAACTAATACAGACAAACCAGCGCCTTAAATTCTCCATTAGCGTCGCTGTGTTCGTAGTTATCATCTTAGTGATAGTCACACTCCTTATTAGTCAGAAACGACGCTACAAGAGCCAGATAAAGGCTATCGACCAGCAGTTTGCGCAGTTAATCGAGGAGCGCAACCAGTCGAAGATCAAGAGGGAAAGTGATAGTCAGGAGATCAAAGAGATACTACGCGAGAATGATAATCGCCAGAAATTGGAGACCCTAACGCCATTTATCCTTAAGGAGAGTGGCGAAACCAAGTTCCGCCAGTGCTTCGAGATACTACATCCGTTATTCCTCCACCGTCTACGCGAAAAGGTGCCTACAATCACCCGCCGCGAGGAGCTGCTATCGATGCTTATCGTCCTAAAGCAGGATAACAAGGATATCGCCGAGTTGCTCTCCATAGCACCACGAAGTGTATTGATGCTACGCCACCGCTTCCGCCAGAAGATAGGTATAGCAAGCGAATATTCATTGGAGAACTTTATCGAGGATACACTACTTTCGCATAGTGATGTAGAGTAAGCCTCGGAGACAAAAGTGACCCGGCGTTAGCTTCTCATAAAGGAACATCTATTTTTCGTCGTACATAGCCTCAAATATATCTACTTAACGCTACCGATTAAGCCAATACCCTACTCCTTCAACTTAGACTTAATCTCCTCCAATGTTGCCTCAATAGCATCGAGTTTCTCCTTAACATCGTCGTTGTTATCCGATACCATAGCATCAACAAAGATTGAGTTCAACAACGACATACCGATGATACAGCCTAAAATCAGTACCGAACAGAAGTAGAGTCGAACAAGGTGACCAGCACCAGTGCCTAAGTTCGCTGCTACGGCATCTGGAATCTCGTTCCAGCCCTCACCCGTAAAGATTCTAAAAGTTGAATACAACGCATCCAAAGGTGTTTGGAAATACTCTGGAGCCACATCCTTAAATAGCGCGCAGCCAATCATTGCCAAGATTATAATCATAATCAATAGACCGACAAAGACCGCGTATGAGTGACGCATCGCCAAAGCAAAGTTCTTCAACATCTGCGTGAAGCCTGGAAATGCGTGTATCAATCTAAAGAATCGGAATACACGAAGTATTCTAAGCACCAACAAGAATGATAAATTTATCGATGTGATAGGTAAGAAAAAGACTACCAACGAGGGCAATGACAGAATCACCAGCGTACCATCCAAACGGTTCCAACCCGAAGACCAATACTTCTTAAAACCCCACTCTCCAATCTTCACTAACATCTCCACTAAGAAGATAATAGTACAGCATACATCCAATCCTGAAATAAACATATTATCCACACCACTCTCCTGCAAGAAGAGTAGTATCGCATTCAAAATGATGATTACAAGGATAACTTTCTCGTTAAGGAAGATTTTTTTTACACTCTTAAACATACCACTTACTCTCTATACTCTTTCTTATTGATTATTAAACTCCTCGACATAGTCGTGCATACCGAAGTCGTGACCCTCTCTACGCTTTACCATCTCGAATGGCACTACCAACTCTCGCTCAGGCTCAATAGCCGCGTGCATCTGCTCGGCAAGGCTCTTAATTACCGTACCCCAGCGGTTATCGAACATCCACACATAGCACTCTACGCGGAGCGTAAACTGGTTCTTAGCATTGCGGATAGAGTGTCCAAAATTCTGGGGTTGGATAGCATACCACTCATTCTTATCGCACTTATAGCTAAATTTCTCATCCATATCCTTAGCGATGTTATTATACAACTTATCAAAGGTATCGTAATCCTTGAGCATACTCTTTGGATCGTTGTACGACGCATCGTGCTTAGTGGTGTTATAGCAGAAGTGGAACTGCTCAGGACGGCTCCTGGTGCCCGTTGCTCCGAGGATAGATATCACCCAGCTATCTGGTCTATCCGCCAAACGAGAGATATCGTCGAGAAACATCGGCACGTTAGGGCAGGCAGTTTTCTCAGGGATGTTGTAGTAAGATGTAGGGTTATCCAAGTCGGTCTCAATATCTTTACTTACGAAGTTAAAGCCACCGAGCTTAGCGATATGGAATGCAAACCAAGTTGTACAAGGCTCGGTACTTCCCGAGGTACTAACAATAGTAATCCTCGAGCCACGGTCGATGCAAGCACCGTATGGACGGTTGTTATAACAGTTTATAAGCACCAACTTCGACTCTGGGTGGTCGGCAGCATTCATCGCATTCACCATATCGTAGAGGTGGAGATTATTCGACTCTTGCACCGCCTCGAGAATATCATCAAATGAGATAAACTTGCGAGTGGTAATGGTGTTAACCTCCTTGTATCGGGGCACGAAGAAGAGGTTGGTGTGCTGCTGATCCTTCATCAACTTAAAGGAGTGGATAATGCTCGAGATATTGCGCTTAACCTTCTGCGATTGCTTCTCATTCTCCATTGCCTCCGAGAAACCAGCACCAATAAGACCCGCAGGAACAGCAAAAAGAGCGATACCAAGCAAACCGATGATACAAGCGATAATTCGTCCTGTTAGGGTAATAGGAGGAGTATCGGCAAAACCACCTGGGTCGCCCACATACTGCGCAAATGCCCACACCACCGAGCGGAAGCCATTGTCGTAGACCTCTGGCTGTGCTGCATGCTCGTAGAAGAAGAGCACAAACGAGAGCATCAAAGTTACGATTACAAGGAACTGCAACGAGATAAACATCTCCTTAGCCTTCGACGAGAATGCCTCCTTAAGTAGCTTGAATGAGTGCATATAGCGAAATACTCGCATCAGACGCAACACTCGCAACGACTTAAGCATAGAGTATGGCAACGGCAAGAATAGCGATACATAGAACGTATAGGTCGAGAGTACATCAATAAGACCGTAGAAGGTAAAACAATACCTCACACGTCCCCAAAAGCCCTTATATTTAGGGTCTATCTGGTCTGCAGCCCATATACGCAACGACACCTCGATGGTAAAGGTTATTACCGTGATGATATCGATAATTTGTAGCACACGCTCACACTCTGGCGATATTGCGAATGTAGACATAAATACCGATATGGTACTTATGATAATCAATGCAATAATAGCGTAGTCAACATAGTTTTCCCACTGCTTTGTGCGCAGGTCGCTATCGAATACGCGACTGAGCCGCTGTTTAAACTTTTCCAACTTAGTCATTAGTCTCTTCAATTATTGTTAATTTTACTTTTACCTTGTAGCGAAGCTATAGCTTAACACTTGGGTTATTTATTTGCCATGCCACTCCGAAGCTAACAGCCCATGCTTGCGCAGGGTTACACAGGTTGAGGTTTGCAGCGAGATCCAACTGCACGCGCTCGCCTACCATGTAGTTAACACCGAAGTCCACAGCGTATACATTTCCGAACTGATTAAAGTAGTTGTAGCTCTCCACAAAGCCACCGAGACGCTCTGTTGCGCTGAAGCCGAGGCATAGGGCCACAAATGTTGTTGGCGATGGCAACACACCATCCCACTCTGCGCCAAGGTTATAACCAAGGCTAAATCTATCGTTTAGAGGATTCTCGAAGAGCAAGTATAGCGATGGTGCAAGATGCTCAGTCTCAAAACTGTTGCTCGCTGTATTTGGGATAGCGAAGTCTGCCAATACAGAGAGTGCTGGTATTACGCCCTCGCCCTCGAAGCACTTGATCTTAGTACCAAGCGCGAGACCCGAGAATGCAGGCTTAAAATTCAATGCTCCCTCAGGCTGATAGATAAAGCCATCGCCACCGAGTCGCACCTCCATACCGTCAAAGAGACCGTATCGTAGGAGCGTGTTGCTGAATGTTAAGATGCCAACACCGCCATCTCCATCATACTGCACGCCCTGTTCCAACTGAATAACACGATGACCCACCGTTGCTGGTCCTGTTGATGCGCCAGGTCTATCTGCTGCAAATTCCACACTCTCTTGAGCAACAGCGGCAAC
This sequence comes from Alistipes sp., assembly GCA_045633525.1. GTDB lineage: Bacteria > Bacteroidota > Bacteroidia > Bacteroidales > Rikenellaceae > Alistipes. The sequence continues at coordinate 39,241 of JAZQYM010000076.1, forward strand.
GACCCCCATTGACATAACAAGAATAGATAACAATCGTTTAATCATAATATTATCAGTTTTAATTAGTAGTTGTTATTTATAATTGAACTATACAGCTGTCATTGCTGACAGCTGTATAGTCATAGTTAACTTAAACAAAGACAAATTATTTCCATACATCCTTCTTGCAACCATTCTTCTCGCACTCGGCGTTGAATGACGCAAGAGTCTTCTCATCGCTGCTACCCGAAGTGTAGTATCTATGACCGTCACCCTCAGTGTAGCATATCTGACAGTACAAGCCAAATACTGTATCAAACTCCTTCTCCAACGACTTAATCTTCTTGTTGCCAGAGATTGAGATATCGCCACCCGAATCAGCACGACGAACTGAAGCCAAAGTCTTGCTACCATCAATCGGAGTAATAGTCTCACCCTTAGCTACCTGCTGACGAGCATAGCTATAGAAGATACCTAAGCGAAGATATGGGAACTTCTTGTTAAACTCCTTACGCAAAGTATCAATCTTCTTGTTACCAGTCACAGAGATCTCTGCTGTCTTTGCAGCAGCTGGTTTAGCAATCGTTGTCTTCTTCGCTGCAGGCTTAGCGGCGGTAGTCTTCTTTGCTGTTGTGGTTTTCTTAGTTGTAGTAGCCATAATATATAAGCTTTAAGGTTTGTGTCTACATTTTATCGATAATCACTTTTATGATGTATATAGCACATGGCCACATTGCGAAGCTCCAAGCATAGCCGAGTGTGGCTGTGATGGAGAACTCAAAGAGTTCGTTTTTCGACTTTGACCAAAACCATCGTGGCGGGATATCGAGACGATAGGCCGCAATACCAAAGATAAGTCCTAAGATAAATAGCATCGCCGCGATGCCGAGGATGCTAAGGTCATCGTAGACCACACACCCCAACAAGCCGAACAGCCCCACCATATTCACAATGGGCGCCAGTAGGTTTACAACCAAAGCGATTACCTGTATCATCACTACTTATAGCGTTTGATCGAGTCCTTTGCGCTCTCTATCTGACGCTTGTAGCTCTCGATATTGCGGTCGTGGCGCGCTGCGGCATCGATTTTGTTCTTGCGGTAGCTTGCCTTCGACGATGGCGACGATGTACCCTTAATCAACGACGCATAACGCTCGTTGTCGCGTTTCTTAGCCTCCTTCTCGCGTGCTATGTCGGCACGGAGGTCTATGATTCTCTTCTTGTAATACTCCTTGCTCATAGTGCTCTATTTTTTAGTTTTTTTCTTGGTGCCAGTAACACCCTTAAGTATTGCGCCACCTATCTTTCTCTCTACGCCCTGCTTGGTTGTTGGGATGCCTGTTGCCTTTGCAATCTTCTGCTTTACTGCCGATATGCCCAACGCTCTTTTAAGCGAGAAACTCAACCCTGGAATCTTCATAACTTTTAAGATATACAAAGACTTATTGCTATTAATACTGCTCTAACAACAAAGAATATAATATTAAATATCGTTCACAAGCTACATCTACACCCTCAACATCACGGGTAGCAACCTCTTCGGCTACCACCCACGACGAATTTTCTGGATAATCCCAAGCTCAAAGCCAGTTATAGAGATATTCAACCTATTCATGGTAGAAATATTTTACAACCACTTTTTTCAGGTTGTTCAAGAGATATGCGAGAAATAATGTGGCAGGACCAGCTATTATTGTCCACCATTTGATTGTCAAAATCTCAACGATTATAGCGATTATAGCAATTGCATACACAAATGAATCACTCATGTTTTGATATATCCAAGTACAAATCTGCTCTTTAATCATTTCCCTTTTAGAAATCAGATGCTCAATTAATATCGCAATGGTAATAGTTATTGGACCTGTTATAATTGTCCACCATCTAAGTAAAATTACTTGAACTACGATAAGAAGGATAGCACAAATCCAAATGTATAATCTCGCCTTATCAATCTCCTTATCAGTTTTCTTTCGTTTTTTCACTACATTTTTATGACTACCATCTATATTTTCAGATGTATTCTCGTTAGAGTCCAATACATCTTCCTCTTTTAATATAGAATCAATAGTGTCTTCCAAATTCATCTTTTTCATATTATTCACATATTGATGATTAATTAAAACTACACTTACCAAAGCTGAATTGCTTCAGGAATGTCTGCAACAAAATAGTGTGCTACAATCATAACTATACCTCCAATCATAGATAGTATAATAAGAAGGCTAAAACAACCGAGTCTTTGATTGTCTTCCAAACTCTTAACATATTTGGGTGGAAAGATTAAGAAACTAATAAGGATTAGCAATCCACTTACAAATAGAATAGTTCCAATATCAAATAGTAACATTGTTATATGCTTTTAAATGTTTAATAATACCCCTTGCTGATAAATACTATCTATTCTTTTTCTTTGACCCAGTGACACCCTTGAGTATTGCGCCACCAATCTTTCGCTCTAAGCCCTGCTTTGTTAGCGGAACACCTGTCTTTTTTGCAATCTTCTGCTTTACAGCAGTTACGCCCAACGCTCTTTTGAGCGAGAAGCTCAAGCCTGGGATTCTCATACTATTAATTTAAATTTGAATTCTACTTTGTAGTTAGCGGTATATGGAGCGTTCAAGCCCCATATACCTAAGCGGTAATGTGATTACTCACGACCTGCAGCAGCAAGTGTGATGTCGTTGCTTGAAAGAGCTGTGTCAGCTGGGTTAGCAACCTGAACACCGATACCGTAAAGCTCAGCAATCTTCTTCTCGAAGTTACCAACCTTAAGGTTACCACCTACAACGAGCTCACCGCCCTTCTTACCCTCACCACGGATAGAAGCAAGTGTAGCCTCATCGTCAGCGAAACCGCCCTTGCAGCTCTCGCTCTTGTAAACGCGCAATGTAGCGCCAAAACACTCCTTAAAATTAGCCTTAAGGCTCTTAACCTTCATGCGGCCATCCAATTTGAAATCTGCCATAGTTTTTTTAAGTTTTAATGGTTAATAAAAAATGTGCTAATGTAATTTATAGATAAACTATAATTTTGTTGTTGTTAATTTCTTTTACAAATTAATATACCGCATAGCTGCACGGACACCGAAAGGATAAGCCTTTACATCGGTGTTGAGGTATGGTGAATTGAGCAGAAGCTCGCCCTCGAAGGCACATCTATCTCGATTCTTTGCATCTTTAACCCACGAATACCCATTTACCTTAACCACCGATCTAACAACTCCGCGATAGACGCCCAACACATAGTTGATTTTCGGCGCTTTGTATTTAGCAACCAACCATGAACGACAAGTAATACCGTAGAGGTCGATATCGTCATTGCGCTTTCTCGCCAAATCGAATGTTCGATTCAGACTAACTAACAAAATGCGATCTTTTGGCTTAACTTCAATCTCTTTGCAATCATATATAGCCTCAATCTCCTCGACTGTTTTAATGCCTCTATCCCATTGGTGGTGTCCGCTAACGATGTTAGTGAGTAATGATTCGTTGTTGAACTCCGGATATGTCAAAAAGTCAATCAGCGCCGACTCAACGATAAGCGACTCATCTTCCGTGAGTTTGTGACGGAGTATGTAGTGCTTTATCTTACGTCCATCAGCAATAATCTCGCGGATCAAATTTAACTTCAACGACTCGGCATCCTCCTCTTTGATTGCAAAATTGCAGTGGTCAAAAACACGATTGCCACGACCCTTGCCGATATAGAAAACCTTATCGGTGCGAGGATCTACCAACGCATAAACATAGTAGTCAAGCTCCTCTGTGCACTTTTGGTTAAAATTGTTCATATTAGTAGTACTTAGATTATTGATCTATAACTATTTACAACACTATATTAATTGCAATCATCTACTTTAAAATTATATTAATTTAAAAATCTCTAGGATCAATATTCCTATTTTATTTTTTGTTGTTTTTTTCTTTAACAGACTTAATAATCTTCGCTACAATCGGTAACTCGTAGGGGTTTACACTTGGGTCAAACTCTACGCCGTCGACCTCGCGGCTGTGCCACTCGATGGCGTACTCCCTCTCTACCTCGAAGTTTGGATAGTTCTTGGCGCAGAAACTATCGGGTAGAAGCCAATGCCTGGGGCTCTATGGGAGCCCCAAGTTTCACGGCTGTAGAAATCTCTTTCCCTGCAAGTCGCTCCTCAATGTCACGATATATGCGCTCGTCTAATATCATATTAAAGCCACTCGTAATCAACTATTCTTGTGATATACTCACTACTTCCACCGTTGATATCTTTATCAAGCAAAGTTTCGCCACCGCCTTTGATAATAATATGATCGAGGCTGCAACTAACACGCATATTACTATAGCCATACTTGTCTCCATACTCAATCACTCTTTTAGGCAATGTAATGGTAACTTTCTTTTCAACATCTTGACGGGTGTTTCTGCCAGTGCAAGCTATACCATCACCATAATAACGAACTTGTATCTTTGAATAACTCATAATTGAAAAATGTTAAATTGTTTCCGGCTACTCTTTTCTGGGTTTTCACCCCCCCCAAAAAAAATACTTGATACTCAGATAGTTACCACCTGATAATAAGTCTCTACTCCGTCGATCTCGCGGCTGTGCCACTCTATTGTGTACTCCCTCTCTACCTCGAAGTTCGGATGATTCTTGGCGCAGAAGCTATCGGGTAGAAGCCAATGCTTCTTGGTCGTATGCCTTCCCTCATCCATATTGAAGAGGTAGTTGTTAGAGGTCGATCGGCTGGGCTTGGTGTAGAATTTGTCGTTGGTCACAAATACCGCCAAGCCACCCTTTACCCTATCGAAACGCTTGCGCACCAACTCCACGCGGCGAACATCTTTCCAAAAGTCGTACATACCCAAATCCTGCGCGCTCTGATTCTTCATCACCACGATTTTATCGTGCAAGAGTTCGTCGAAGCGGGCAATGCGTCTCTCGACCTTTTTGGTCTTATACTTTAGCTCTACGGGGCAGTACTCGCCGCCTCGCTTTACCACTATATCGAGTCTTAACTCACTACCCCACACATAGTTCTCAAGTTCGCTCTGAGGCACATAATACTCCACATCCACATCGTCGTAGTGACCCGAGCCACGCAACCATGTGGCGAGGTGCATCTGCAAGTCTCGCTCGTTGAAGAGCAACTCATTGTTGCTCTCCAAAAAAGCGAAGACATCCGCGCGAACTATATCGGTTAGTGTAGCCATATATTAATACTCGCCACGAGCTGCCTGACCGATAGTAATATCGTTAGGAACGAGCTTCTTGCCCTCAGCATCCTTAATTTGAACGGTTACGCCGAAGCTCTGGTCAAAGAGCTTCTCAGCCTCGCCAACCTTCATGCTTGCCTTAATCTTCAAGCCGTCAGCCTTAGCATTTACCTCCTTAGTAGTCTTCTTGTTAAGGGCTGCAAGGGTCAATTCACCATCAGCAATCTGAGCACCCTTGTAGAATACGAGTGACACGCCAAATGAATCCTTAAACTCAGAAGACAAAGTCTTCAACTTCTTGTTAGGAGCTACAGTAAACTCTGCATTCTTGAACTTATCCTTTAGGTTGTTAATTAGTCCCATAGTTATATTTTTTTAATAGTTAGTTTATGTCATCCCCAACGGCAAAAGCCGCTGAGGATCGCGATTAAATTATAATTCTACGACCAACTCTGACTCCTCCTTGACCATATCTACCAAGAGCAACACAGCTCTGTCGTCGTCCATACCGAGAACAGAAGCAACTGATAGCAAGTTGTTTACCTCGTCAGCGCTCAATACACCGTCAACAAGCACAATCTGAAGCGTTGCCAAGTAGATAAGCTCAGCCTCGTCATCGTCAATCTCAGCAGAGTGAGCCTGAAGGTAGTCGTTAATCTCCTCCTCGCTCTTATTCTCAATCTCCTTAAGTGCAGCCTCAACCTCTGCCTTAAGCTCTGCCTCGTTTAACTCCAAAGCATCAGCAATCTCCTCGAGTACGATGTTCTCAGCCTCGTCATACTCCCCATCAGCCCAGATAGCTGTTGCAGCAAATGCCGCAAGATGTTTAATATTTGTATTCATACTACTTGAACAATCTTTTAATGCGGTTCTTCAAACTATTCTTCTCCTTACGAGCTTTAGCCATACGCTCTGCGATAGCCTTACCCTCCTTGGTACGCTTATCTACAGTACCATCCTTAGTCTTCTTTACTGCCATAACTCTATATATTGCAAGGTATGATTACTCAACAATGATAAACTCTGTACGACGATTAACCTCGAGGTTGTTTGGATCGAGTGGCTCGCTTGAGCCCTTACCCTCAGCCTCCAAGCGTGATGCATCAACACCACGGCTGATAAGGAAGTCAACAGCTGCCTGAGCACGTGCCTCAGAGAGCTTCTGATTGAGTACTGGATCACCCTCAGCAGATGTGTGACCAACGATGCGGAGCTTAACCTCTGGGAACTTAAGCATCTCCTGAGCCAAATCGTGCAACACGAACTTAGCATCCTCCGACAATTCAGCCTTGCCCTGAACGAACTGCGCAGCGTTAAAGTTCTTCTCAATCTCCTCGAGGCGGTCAAGATAAACAACCTTCTCAACCTCCACAATCTTCTCAACCTCGACCTCTACAACCTCAGGGCTACGAAGTGCGAAGAATGCAGCAATACCACCAACCAAAAGGAGAAGAATCAACCACAACCACCACTTAGACTTCTTCTGCTGTGGCTTTGGTGGCACATAACCATTAAGGTACTCCAAGCGGAAGTGACCCTTCTTAGCACCGCCAGCAGCCTTCTCGAAGTCGGCTACAAGGATACCATACTGCTTTGCGTGAGCAACAATCTTCTCGAAGTGATCCTTTGTCCACAACATCACAAGAGCCACCTTCTTACCATCACCAGTGGTGATAAGCTCCTCCTCCATAACAAATGAGCCTGCCAACTGAGCCTTATCTGCTGGATCCTGAGAATTAACATCTACGAAAAGCTTATCAGTACCTGGACGCAATGCCTGAGCTGGGAATGCCTTGCAAAGATCCTCGTGTGTAGCCTGAGGATACATAATCATATAGGCGTGAGCGATACCCAATACGGTACGATTCTGAGCCTGACCATATACGCGAACACGAGCACTTGCGAGCTCTGCCGCTGACGCCTCAACATTTGGAGTTGCATCTGCTGCAGCGCGCTTTGCAAGAGTCTCAGCTGTTACCTGAGCCTTACCACTTGCATCAGAGCTTGTAGAGCCAGCAGTAGCAAGAGTTGCTGTGTCATCAGCAAATGCAGTATCGTCAGCATTAGCAACCTGAACGCCAATACCATAAAGCTCTGCAATACGACGCTCGAAGCCCGCAACCTTCATATTACCCTTTACTGACAACTCACCACCAGCAAAACCCTCCGCACGGATTGAAGCAAGCGTAGCCTCATCATCAGCAAGCTCCTTGCAATCTACTGTGGTGTATACGCGAAGTGTAGCGCCGAAATTATCCTTAAAATTTGCCTTTAGGGTCTTTACCTTCGTACGACCATCTAATGTAAAATCTGCCATTTTGTTTAAGTTTTGATTAATATATTTTCGTTCTCTTTACTTTCAAATACTCCCTATACACCCATCTATTTCAACCTCTTATACACCTATAGCATAATCCGCTATTAAGTCTTCGATTAATCTCGCTTTGGCACAAAAAAAGAAGCGCAGACTAACTACTTAATCTCCGCTGATAGGCCCTAGGATAGCCATGGTAAGGATAAAAAGCAATA
>JAZQYM010000077.1:0-7205 GCA_045633525.1 Alistipes sp.
GTCATCAAGTTGTAGTCAACCCAGATACCACCCATTGTGTAGTGAACAGCAGGGAAGATCTGCATTGGCTGCTCGTATGGGTTAACGTCAGTGATCTCCTCGTACATATCGAAGAGGTTACCATAACGCTGCTTGATAGTCTCCTTACCAAGACGCTCGATAGCTGTCTTGAAATCGAGGAATACAGCCAAACCTGTCTCGTTAACACCGAAACCAGCGTCGCAACGCCCCTTAGCAGCGCGAGATGCAACGTCACGTGGTACGAGGTTACCGAACGCAGGGTAACGACGCTCCAAGTAGTAATCGCGGTCTGCCTCAGCGATATCAGATGGCTTCTTTGTACCCTTACGGATAGCCTCTACATCCTCCATCTTCTTAGGAACCCAGATACGACCATCGTTACGCAATGACTCAGACATCAAAGTCAACTTAGACTGCTGGGTACCGTGTACTGGGATACAAGTTGGGTGAATCTGTGTGAAGCAAGGGTTAGCGAAACCTGCACCCTTACGGTAGCACTGGAATGCTGCAGAACCGTTAGATGCCATCGCATTTGTTGAGAGGAAGAATACGTTACCGTAACCACCAGTAGCGATAACTACAGCGTGTGCACCGTGACGCTCAATCTCACCTGTTACAAGGTTACGAGCGATGATACCACAAGCCTCGCCATTCTCAACAACAACGTCCAACATCTCGTGACGTGGGTATGACTTTACAGAACCTGCTGCAATCTCCTTGTTCAATGCTGCGTATGCACCGAGCAAAAGCTGCTGACCGGTCTGACCACGAGCATAGAATGTACGAGATACCTGAGCACCACCGAATGAACGGTTAGCCAACAAACCACCGTACTCACGAGCAAAAGGTACACCCTGAGCTACGCACTGGTCGATGATAAGGTTAGATACCTCAGCCAAACGGTAAACGTTAGCCTCACGTGCACGGTAATCACCACCCTTGATTGTATCGTAGAATAGACGATATACAGAGTCGTTATCGTTCTGATAGTTCTTAGCAGCGTTGATACCACCCTGTGCAGCGATAGAGTGCGCACGGCGTGGAGAGTCAGAGATGCAGAAGATCTTAACGTTGTAGCCAAGCTCACCAAGTGAAGCAGCTGCAGATGCACCGCCAAGACCAGTACCTACAACGATGATATCCAACTTACGCTTATTAGCAGGGCTCACTACCTTGATAGCAGCCTTATGATTGCTCCACTTCTGGGCCAACTCGCCAGCAGGAGTTTTCGCATCTAATTTATAAGCCATAATATATATTAGTTTTTATTGTTAACAATAGTTTGTGTCTGTTAGATTAGGCTCTGGATAAGCTCTGGTGTTGTAACACAGTAGCAATATACAGCAACAGTTGCAAAACCTAGGAAGATAAGAGCTGCAACGATCTTAGCAGCACACTTCAAACGTGGATACCAAGTATCGTTTGCGAAGCCTGCTGACTGGAACATTGACCATACACCGTGTGTAAGGTGGAACCACAAAGCTACGAACCATACAATGTAAAGAGCTACATTCCACCACTTAGAGAAGGTAACCATCATAAGTGCAGCACCGTTAGTAGCAACGATTGAGTAACCATCTACCAAAGTCTTTGGATCAGTGTGGTTGATAATCTCAACAAGCTGCATCTTTGCCCAGAAGTGAGCAAGGTGAAGACCAAGACCGAGAACTACGATGATACCAAGAACAAGCATATTCTTAGAAGCCCAAGATACACCCTTCTCCTTTACAGTCACAGCATAGCGCTGAGAACCGCGAGCACGGTAGTTGTTAATAGTAAGAATGAATGCGTAGATGAAGTGAACCACAACACCTGCGGCAAGGATAACTGTTGCTACAAGAGCATACCAGTTAGCACCAAGGAACTCACATACTGCATTGTAAGCATCGTAGCTAAAAAGCATTGTGAGGTTCATTGACATATGGAAAAGGAGGAAGAGTACAAGGAAGCATCCAGTAATACTCATAACAAGCTTCTTTCCCACTGACGAATTAGTTAAAAAACAGCTCATAGTGTAAAATTTTTAGAAAATATTAAATAAGTAGTTTATAATCCGTAAATAGCCACCCTACATCGCAACCGTGCATAGTGACAAACATTAGTGCAAAGATAAGAATTGTTTATATAATAACAATAGTAAACGTAAGTTTTTATGCCCTAATTATTGAGAAAAAGCAAATATTTGGTACATTTGTAGCTGTTAAGAGCATAGTTATGATAGATAAATCAGAAATCAGGCGCGAAGTACGCCGAAGAATCAAGGAGCTAAGCCCAGAGCAAAGAGCGCTAAGCGCAACAAAAATTTTCACCACAATTGAGCAAAACAGCGCTTTTGCAGAGGCTAAGTACATCGCACTATTTGCCTCAATGAAGGACGAGGTGTCGACAGAGTATGCCCTCAAGGCGTGGCTCGAGATGGGCAAACACATCGTAGTTCCCCGTGTCGAAGGCGATATTATGCGCTTCTATGACTACTCTCCCGAGAGGATGCAGACCGGAGCTTTTGGTATCGAAGAGCCTATTGGCGAGGTGGAATTTCCTGCAGAAAAAATAGACCTTATGATCGTGCCAGCACGTGCTTTCACTCGCAACGGAGAGCGTCTTGGTCGCGGTGGCGGTTTCTATGATAAGTATATGTCACTCAGCGGTTTCAGGGCTTACAAAATAGGCATTGCATACAGTGTTCAAATATTCGACACTCTACCCCACGCCCCTCACGATATTAAGGTCGACGAGGTGGTCTTTGCATAAAGTAAAAAGTGAAAGGTGATAAGTGTGGTATCTGCGATGCGTATTCATAAATCTCGCGCGAAGCGCACCTTACTTTTCAGTTTATAAAGGTCCGCGATATCTTGTATAGGCTGTAGCATGTTGGCGTGGACAACGAAATATATATCGTCACCCTGAGGAGGGGCATCCGTGACATTGATGGCTGCACCTACACCCTATGCCCCGACGCGAGGGTCTACCGCTGTTTAACTTCCTTGTGGGTTGCAATATTGCGTGTTGTGGGTATCAGTAAAGGAAACACAACAATGGTAGATTGCCACAGAATTGCATAGAGCGTTTTGGGTATCAGGCAGGTTTGCAGATGCAATTCTTCGCAATGACGGTGTTGATATCGCGGGTATTAAAAATAATACCCGCACTACGGTTGGGTAGCGCGGGTATCAAAGTAAAACTCAATGTTACCTCTGACTAAAAGTTGTAGCCGACAATATCAGACGCATATTCACCCCAACCCTCAGCACTCTTATACTTATTCACCGACTCCATAGGTACATAAATATTACAACATATATAGCAATAGCATTCGGAATCGGGATCCCAACACATGAATACATAAACTCCCAAACTAGGCGGTGTTGTAGCCTCGCAATATACACTTGTAAGGCTGGTGCAACCACCGAATGCCCACTCTCCAATCGTAGTTACGCTATCAGGAATAGTTACAGTTGTAAGGCTGCGGCAATCTTCGAATGCTCCATATCCAATCTCCGTTACGCTATCAGGAATAGTTACACTTGTAAGGCAGGTGCAATAATTGAATGCATAATCTCCAATCTTAGTTACGCTATCAGGAATAGTTACACTTGTTAGACTCCAGCAACCACAGAATGCATAATCTCCAATCTTAGTTACGCTATCAGGAATAGTTAAATCTGTAACCAACTCATTATTTAGATATAGATTTGCATAGATTAATGGATTAGATGCCCCGTTCGTAAATGATATATTACACCAAGCAGAAATGTCACTTATGTATACACTTGTAAGGCTACTGCAATCTTCGAATGCTTCCACTCCAATTGTAGTTACACTATCTGGGATAGTTACACTTGTTAGGCTACTACAATAACTGAATGCCTCATCTCCAATCGTAGTTACGCTATCAGGAATAGTTACACTTATTAGGTTATCGCACTCATAGAATGCTGATTTTCCAATTGTAGTTAATCCTGTAAAATATTTCAACTCATTAAATGTAATAATTGAAGAGTCTTTAAATACCGTTAGAATATCCGTAACTACACTGGCTTCACTATACGATAATTCACCATCTTTATTTAGATCCCAATAGAGAGTGCATATTGCTTTGGCAATTGGATCCTGGAACTCAATAATTTGAGTATTATCTATTGAATTATTGCCCCCCGGTTGCTCAATTATATTGTCATTTGATGGTTCATGAGGATTACTATCCTCACACGAAGCAAAAATAATAACAATAGCTGCAATTAACAATACCTTTTTCATAATAACAAAGCAAAACAAAATACTATCCGCACCTCGGTAGTGATTAATAAAAAAGAAAGCGTGGTGCTGAAAACTTATTTTAGTTAAGTAGGTCGTAGGAAACCTTGACAATAAAACAAGCAACAGTCCACGCCATACCCTAATACAGGATATGACGCGAGAAGATGTCTGCTTATCCTCTTGTCTATATGAATTTCCTACGTTCACTTAACGAGAATAAACTTACACTTTCCGCGTAAATATTATGTTGCCACAAATGTACAAAAAAGTATTTAGATTACATCACTTTAGAGGGTATATTTTGATGTAACAAAATTGTAGAAGGAGTGTCATTATGACACCAAAGGCAGAAAATATCCTAATTTCAGAAAACAGGCAATAGACAACAAAAGATTTTAGCAATGTTTCCATCGAAAAATATATCGGGTTACAAAATAATTCGTATATTTGCACGATATATATATGTATATGTTTGCAACAAAGAGAATAACAACCATCTTCGCTATGCTCGCCATAGCATTGCTATCGCTATCGTGTAGCAACGATACCGATACCACGCTCACATCGCAGCAGAAGGCTATTGAGAATTACCTCAAGAACTCACATAACCCACGTCTTATCGAGGAGATAAATATCCCCGACTCTATGGACGAGGAGCCACAATTCTATACTCACTGGGCTTTGAATGTCTTTCGCTACATCGCCACCTACTACGACGAGGGTAGAGACTCGAAGCCAATGATTGAGAAGGGTACAACATTCGACATCAGATATACAGCATATACATTCAAGAGTGGCGCACCTACGATTAACGAGATGTTTGCCACAAACGACCAGGCGAAGATAGATGAGCTCTATCGTGGCTACAACGACGAGAATGTATGGTCTACCGAGCCGATGCGCATCACCCTTGGCAAACAGAACCTTGTAAGCGGTTTGGAGATAGCTTTAGAGGGTTGTCGTGAGGGCGATAAGGTGGAGGTTTACCTAACCTTCGATGCCGCGTATGGCAAGCATTATGTAGGTATGGTACCAAGTAAGACGGCAGTGATGTGGGAGATTGAAATATTAGACGTTCTATAATAGAGAGTATGAGTTTTAAGAGCATTGCAGGAGCTCTCCTGCTACTAATTGCAACAACTACAGCGTGTGTAAAGGAGCCAGCTGTATCATATAACGATATCGAGCAGATTGCACTTAAGGCGTGGGTAGAGAAGTATCATCCTGAGCTTGTAAATAACTATCAGGAGGATGGTGGCTACTACGTAGAGGTGCTTGACTATGGCCACCAGGACTCTGTAGCTATTACAGGCAAGGATGTATGGGTGTGGTTCGACCTTACAGCGCGCGACCTACAGGGTAATATTCACGAGACGCGAAGTGCCGCCCTTGCTGAGCAGTTGGCAACATACAACGACCATGCACGCTACGTGCCAGCCGTGCGCTATAGCGGCGAGAATGGTCACACCCTTATGGAGGGCACATATTTGGCGACTTTCAACGAGCTAAACATTAATGGAGAGAAGGTCGAGGTGCGCTATGGCTCTAAGCTACGTCTATACCTACCATCATCTGTAACAGTTACCACCGTGGCAACCGCAGATGGCGGTTACGAGGGTCAGTTTGCGGCTGACGAGTCGAAGCCTATGATTGTAGATTTGACTATCTATGGTCACGTTACAAACCCTGAGGCTTACGAGAGCGGTCGCGTGGCAGGCTTTGCTGAGAGCAATGGCGGCCTCTGCACCGAGCACAAGAGTGTGGTAGAGAGCGAGACTAAGAGCCTTTATCGCAGACAGACAACACGCACCGAGGAGACGGAGAGAGACCCCGAGGCTGACGCTCGTGTAATGCAGTTCTACGACGGTCAGTGGCACCAGCCAGTAGATACTATTAGCAACCTATTGGTGAAGTACCTCTACTCGCCTGAGAACGCTTCATTTAACTACAACGTTATGGGAGCTGATACGATGAAGTACCCTGGCGAAGATAGATACAACAAAGGTAGACTCTATGGCAATAATGGTCTTGCGAGCATAGACGCACGCGTTAATGAGGCTCTTGTAAAGCGCTTTGGCAAGGGTCTAACCACCGAGGAGGAGATTCTCGATGCCGACTCACTAAAGGTTAGAAGTGAGGCTAAGGTGTGGTATATCGGTCGCTTCTTGGATGGCTTTATCTTCGACACCAACATTGACGAGGTTAAGGAGATAGTCTTTGGCAAAGTGGATAGCGAGGGGGAGGCTCTTACGTTCAAGACCTCAAACCCATCAGATAACAGCTATATCTTGGCTTGGAACTACTCGCTTCCTACGCTTCGCTACAACCAGTGGGCTATAATCCTCACAACATCGAGCTACGGCTACGGCGTTTCTGGTCAGGTGGGTTCACATACCACGCAGACAACATATAGTGACAACTATTACAACTATGTGAACATGAACAATATGTACTATGGCAACTACGGCTATGGATACGGTGGTTATGGATATGGAGGCTACGGTAATATGTACAATAATGGCTACTATGGTGGTTATAACAATCCATATTATTACTACGGCAATAACTACACATTGACCGAGGATGATATCATCACCACATCAACCACTACAACCGAGATTCCAGCCTACTCGCCACTGATGTTCCAGGTGTTTATCGAGAAGTAGAGAATCAGTCGTGATAAATAGAATGGTCCTGAGATTTTGGTCTCGGGACCGTTTTGTTTAAAGTGAAAAGTGAAAAGTGAACTTTGCGATTAAGGTGAGAGCAGAGCAAGTTTACTTGTTCTGCCGAGCCGTAGCAAAGTCGAGGCATTACGAAGTTTTGCCTCAAAAGTGTGGTGTCTGCGACGCATATATATAATTAGTAATGAATGGGGCATTTATATCGTCATTGCGAAGAATTGCAACCGTTACCGTGCTGATACC
>JAZQYM010000078.1:0-25465 GCA_045633525.1 Alistipes sp.
CTTAAGCACTCAGACTCGAAGGTTATCTTCGTATCTAACCATCAGCTTAAGAAGATTCGTACTATCGTTAACGATCTTCCAGATCTTAAGCACGTTATCGTTTGGGGTGATGTTAAGGATGGCCTTCAGGAGGGCGAGATGAGCCTCGAGGCACTTAAGGCGTTGGGCGATGAGCACCTCAAGCAGAACGAGGAGTCATTCCTTGCTATTGGTCGCGCGGTGCAGAACGACGATATCGCAACCATCACATACACATCTGGTACTACAGCCGACCCTAAGGGTGTTGTGCTTACACACCGCAACTACACCGCAAATGTAGAGCAGTCGTTGTCGCTTATCTATATTCCATCACACTGGCGTACGCTTATCATTCTTCCTTTGGATCACTGCTTCGCTCACGTTGTAGGCTTCTACATTATGATCGCGAGTGGTGCTTCAGTTGCTACAACCGAGGTGGGTCGTACTCCTATGGAGACACTTAAGAATATCCCTCTTAATATCAAGGAGGTGCGTCCACACTTCTTGCTCTCTGTTCCTGCGCTTGCTAAGAACTTCCGCAAGAGCATCGAGACAAATATCCGTAAGAAGGGTAAGACCACAGAGCGTCTCTTCAACCTTGCACTTAAGACATCATACGCATACCAGGCTGATGGTTATACCAAGGGTCGTGGCTTGCGCTGCTTGCTAAAGCCTGCAGTATGGCTCTTTGATAAGATTCTATACTCTAAGGTTCGCGAGGGCTTCGGTGGCGAGTTGAAGTTCTTCATCGGTGGTGGTGCCTTGCTCGATAGCGAGCTCCAGCGCTTCTTCTACGCTGTAGGTATGCCTATGTTCCAGGGCTACGGTCTTTCGGAGGCTACCCCTGTAATCTCTACAAATGTTCCTACTAAGCGTAACCACCGCTTCGGCTCTTCAGGTCGCCTTGTGCAGCCTCTCGAGATTAAGATTATGGATAGCGAGGGTAAGGAGTTGCCAGTAGGCGAGAAGGGTGAGATCGTTATCAAGGGCGAGAATGTTATGGCTGGCTACTGGAAGAATCCAGACTCTACAGCCGACACCGTTCGTGATGGCTGGCTCTATACCGGCGATATGGGTTATATGTCTAAGGATAACTTCCTCTACGTCTTGGGTCGCTTTAAGAGCCTTCTTATCTCATCTGATGGTGAGAAGTATAGCCCAGAGGGTATGGAGGAGGCTATGGTAGATAAGTCTCCACTCATCGACCAGATTATGATTTACAACAACCAGAATCCATATACAATTGCTCTTGTTGTAGCCTCTAAGGAGGGCCTTAACCGCAAGCTCGACGAGCTCGGTCTCTCTGGCGATGCTCGCTATACCGAGGCAGCTAAGCTCCTTGCGGGTGAGATTGCTAAGTACCGCAATGGTGGCGTCTATGGCGACGAGTTCCCAGACCGTTGGGTTCCTGCCGTTGTTACCTTTGCAGACGAGGCCTTTACCGAGCAGAATGGTCTTGTAAATAGTACAATGAAGGTTGTCCGCAACAAGGTAGAGAAGCACTTCGCTGCAAATATCGAGCACGCTTACACTGCAGAGGGCAAGGTGGTGGAGAATGCGAAGAATATTGCATCTCTTAAGAAAATCCTCGGATAATTTTCGATTATAAGGCGGACATCTACTGCCGCTAACAAAAAGTCCCGACAATGAGCAGTACGCTAAAGTACAGCCCATCGTCGGGATTTTTGCCGAGCGTTGTATCTGCGGCCTTCTAATCAAAAATCTAGTTTTCACTTTCTTGTGATAAGCCGCAATCTGCGGCACATCCCAAAAGTTCAAACCACTCAAGGCTGTACTTCGTGTACTATCCCGTGGGGATCTTCATTTACGATAGGCCACATCTGCAACCCTTCTAATCAAAAATTAGGTCGTGGTGCTAATTAACCTTCATACTTATTTTAACCTATCCTAAACAAAATATCGTGGGCTGTACTTTAAGTACTATACCACGATATTTTTTATTGCGATAGAACAAATCTGTTTCTATAAAATCAAAAATATATTGATAATATAATAACAAAAGCAACCTGCCTAAATTTAGACAGGTTGCTTAGATTAGTTTGACACATTGATGATTTGTGTCCCAAGAACATTCGAGATTTTGGCAAGAGTCCTGATGGTGAAGTTGTGAGTTCCTCGCATCCAACGAGATACCTCAGCCTCCTTTTTACCCAATGCCTCTGCCAACTCTCGTTGTGTCATTCCCTTCTCCTTGAGGAGTAGGTCAATTCTATCTACGATAGCAAATGAAAGGTCAACTTCAGCCTTTACATCGTTTGATACCTCTGATAGACAACTTTGGAATAAAGCATTCTGTTTCATAACTCAAATGTTTTGTCGTCTACTCCTATAAACTCTTTCTCCTGTACACTTATCGAGCCATCCTTGATTCCCGCATTAATCAGCTTTTCAAATTTCTGAAGGTTGAGAACATAACCACTTAGTATTGGGTCCTCATTGTAGGTACGAGTTGACTTTACTCCACCATTACCAACAATCAAAATTTGGTCAGACATACGCAAGCAATACAACCTCAGCTTTCCAGACTCAATAGGTACAGCACACACATTGTCGTTCATCCTTCCTTCGGGTCTGAAGTAACGCTCCAAGGCACCTCTGTCAAGAATCTTGCTCAAAGCATATACAATACGCTGAAAGTCCTCGTTTAACTCTGCGTTATCCTTAAACTTCTGAAGGAACTTCTCGAACTCGGTAACATCCTCACCGTTAAATTTGATAGAGTAAAGACTTACTAACTCTGACTGCTCGATGATTTCTAATTTTGCTTGGGTCATAGTCGCGACATTAATTACGATACAAATATAATACAAATTTCGTAAAATTAACTTAAAAGTTAAGTTAATTTTGCCGATATTTTTACTTATTGTCCGTAAGTTGTTGATAACTAACGATATTTTATCCGTCCTAACATTCGCATGTGCATATATTTTAGTGCGTTTTTTGAGCGCGAGATTCCTTTAATGTTGGATACTTTAGTATTTTGTCAAATGCTGATTTAGATAATATTCTGTTTTTTGTAATATTCATTTTTGTGTATAAGTGAATGTTTCAATAAAAAATCCGAATATCAATATTACTCTTGATACTCGGATTTTAATAGGATTGAGGTTTGTCAGCTTTTTGTTAATTATATTTCACCTATTCTGTCCAAATCTTTACCTTCTGCAACATTGTTGGCAGCAGTAAACCATCTAATTTCTGAATGTCCACACTTTTTACAGGTTAACTCTCTTTTGTAATAATTATAAACATGCGCTCTTTCACCAATTATACTATTATCAATACTTGAAAAAATAGGGAATGTTCCATTAACACTTTTTTCATCTACAATTTTTCCAATTACACATGAATTCTGACACTGACATCTTGGGCAGATGATGCCACTTGGTCTATAATACCAACGAGCAGAACTATATGCGCAAAGAAGAGATACTCCACCAATTACATATATAGCACAAGGCTCCCATAAAACGGTTAAGATATGAGATATCCATAAATCTTCTGTGTCAAATTGCGCAAATACATAGCATGCAATAGCTGGGATTAATAATACCCACATTGTTTTTATTACTACTGCGACATTATAGTTAATCTTTAATTTGCCTGTAATACTTGCTAATAATGCAACGATATAATATACCGCCACGCATATTACAACATCTGATAAATGTACAATGAAATTCATAATAATTAAATGTTTTAGTTAAACTTGGGTTTAGTATTATATTCTGATGTCAGTCTGATTTTCATGCCTCATATCTATTCTTCCAAAAATTTAGGGTATGAAGATATGTCTGGACGCTTAACCCTACAAAACTTCGTTTTAAACGTTTCTAAATCCTTTATCTCATTAATCCTACGACTTTTAGATATACTATTTACAATCATTATTAAAACAATCGTTGAGCCTAATAAAATAAGAGCTGTTGTCAATGAGTATACATTACCCAAATAAACACCCAACGCCAACATTGCAGCAATGTATAATATTTTACTAAACGGAGGAAAAATTGATTCTCTCTGAATATCCCATATATATGACGTCTGCTCCTTTACAACTTGATTTACGTATTCTTTTTCAGCCGCTTCAATTTGCTTATCAATTTCTTTTTTTTTCTCTGAGGAAATCTCATATTTAACATTATCAATCTCCACAAATGTCTTGAACTCACGATTAACTTCTGTGCAGCCATGCTCTTTTAAAATATATTTAATCAATTGAGCGGATGTCTTTGAATCGCTGTCAAGCTCCATAGTGCAAACCATAAAATCACCAACTTGTTGTTTATTAAATAACTCTCCTATGCTACTATTTTCAAAATATGAGTAACTACGATTAGCTTCTCTACACATCATATAGTATTTGAGTATTAACACAGGCGGAGTGTTTGGTGTTGATGATATAATAGACATGCTCAATGGGTCTTTAACTATCATACCCAAAAGCAACCTATCAGTCTTGGGTAATTTGAGCCAATGTGATGTTAGCTCTAATTTAACATCCCACCCAATAAGTTCCGATTCAGTAATTGCTGTATATGTCTCGATAACCGTATTGTGTTTATTACACTGAGTAATGGTTCTTTCAACGGCTCGAAGTATATTGCTGCTAACATAGGCACTTTTACCAAAACCTAAATCTTTAAGAGATGCTTTAACATCATCACTATTATTACACAAGATAGATGCTACCTTTGTCAGCATACTTCCGCAATACTCACAATTTTGATTACTTGCGGTTACTGCTCCACAGTTGGGGCATACAATAGTTTGAACTTGTTCCATAGTTTATTAACTTAAAAATTTTTGTTTTCAATTGGTTACACATTCTTTGATACTACATTGCAAATGACAAGTGTCAAAACTTGTAAGGCAATTAGAATAACAGCTGCAATCACACACCCATTATTCTGTAAGGAGTCACCTGAAACAGCACCTAAGATTAGCTCCACAAATCCTAATAGAGAGAATAGTGATGATAGCCCAATGATAAAGCCATCTTTCAAATTAACCTTACATAGCACATACAATAGTAGTGTTGTTATTGCAATAACTATTGAGGTGAAACAGAGGTTAAACATCGGATATGCAGTTATTAGCAAACTAATGATTAGGTTAACCAAAAGGAGTGTTCCACCAGTAATGAGAGTTATGTTTTTCATAGTTCAATCATATTATAGGGTTGGAATTGGAGGTGGCGTCTGATTGTTTAATAGTTGAGCAAGCTCAGGAACTTGAGATAGCTTCACCCATTGTGGCATACCAGTAGCCCAAACCAATGTGTCACCATTGGCTACACCCTGTTGCAGTAGTGCTGCAATAGTCTGCACACTCTGTCCCCCTAATTGCTGTCCATTCACAAACACAAAATATGAGGTCTGCTGTGGCATTGGTGGTGGGACTTGTGCGGGATTAGTGTTTATAAGTTGAGATGCCATATTGCCTACAGTGTTGCCAACTCCCAATCCAACACCTAATCCTGCTCCCATAGCTGCAAATTGTCCTCCTGCACCCTCATTGGCTGCGGCTTTCTCTAATACATCAAAGCTTCTGTTCATCTGGTAGTAATCTCTACCTATGATGTTAAATCGAGCAGCTTCATCCTTTGCGGCCTTCAGCTTGATAATGCTTGGGTCATCCTGTGGTACATTGATAGAGATAATGCTGAAGTCACATAACTTTACACCATACTTCTCAAAAGACAGATTGATTTGTTGCTCACAATACTCGGACATCTCCACAAGCATAGTGTTAACATCAAGGATTGAAATCTTATCTGCTGAAATCTTCTTTGATAGCAATGCATTTAGTGATGACAATATCTTTCCTTTGAAGTAGGCATCAATCTGCTCTGCTGTGAAAGTCTGCATATTTCCAATCAGAGTCTCTAAGAATTTTCGTGCATCAGATATTTGAAAACCATACTGACCGAAGGCTCTGACTGGGACAATAACGTTGTATCGTGGGTCTTCAAGTTGAATTGGCTGAGGTGTGCCCCATTTCAAATCCAACTTTGTGATATGGTTTACAAACCACACCTCTGCTTTAAATGGAGAATCACTACCAAATGGTAGGTTAATAATCTTATTTAGTAATGGTATATTTGCAGTCTTTAGAGTATGAGTTCCTGCTGTAAACCCATCACATATTGCACCGCCCTTGACAAAGAAGGCTGTTTGTGCAGTATAGACTACCAACTGTGTGCCTATACGTAAATCTTCGGATGGAAACTTTTGGCAAAAGCTACTGCCATCCATTTCACATTTTACTACATCTATAATTGCCATTAAGCCTTAAACTTGCTGCAACTCACTCTCCCAATATGATGCGGTTAGTATATAAAAAGAAAGTGTGGAGTTGATTTCATTTATCTACAAGAAGGTTGTGGAAAGACCTGACAGTAATAAACGAATACAATGCCCCACACTTGGATAGTATGGGGTAGATGCACAAGAAGCGTGCACAGCCACATAGCTATACAAGAAATGAGTGCTGTTCGTCATCCTACTGTCTTGAAAACTTCCACATTTTCTTGTAAGGACAATGAAAACACTTTCAATATGTTTGCTATTTATCCAATAGCACTACAAAATTAAAAATATTTTCTGAAACGAACAACACTCCTGGGGGCATTGTTTTGGATATTTAGCATAAATCTCTAAAAATCCAACATATCGTATGTTTCTAATAATTCATCCTGACGGATGCTAAGGTATATCTTGGTGATGCTCATGGATGAGTGGATTCAATATTTAATTAGCGTGACCTCGTTTGATGTCAGAAGGGGTTAGGCTTGGCCTCGACATGAAATTAGCTCGGATGGTGAGAAATGGATTTCGTGTCAGAAGGATGCAGATACTTTCGCTCGGCAAAAATCCCGACAATGATTTGCGAGGTGAATTTTTGATTTTAGAGGAGCAGATTTGTTGTGTTGCGTAAATTTATTGTCAGAGTGGGGTGGTAGTGGTATATCACAAAAGAAACCATCCAAGGGATCGCACAAGAGGAACATCCTTGGGTGGATAGTGCGAGGTGAATTTTTGATTTTAGAGGAGCAGATTTGTTGTGTTGCGTAAATTTATTGTCAGAGTGGGGTGGTAGTGGTGCATCACAAAAGAAACCATCCAAGGGATAGTATTAGACATACAGCCCTGGATGGTTTACTTTTAGGGATGTGCCGCTAACGCGACACTATCACAATAAATTTTACTCCCACTCAATCGTTGCTGGTGGCTTCGACGAAATATCGTAGACTACGCGGTTGACGCCGCGAACCTTATTTATAATCTCGTTTGATAGGCGAGCGAGGATCTCGTATGGGATGTGTACCCAGTCGGCGGTCATACCGTCGGTAGACTGTACCGCGCGCAATGCTACGCAGCGCTCATAGGTGCGCTCATCGCCCATAACGCCAACGCTCTGTACTGGAAGAAGGATTGCTCCTGCCTGCCAAATCTTATCGTACCAGCCTGTCTCGCGCAAGATGTCGAGGTAGATCTTATCAACATTCTGCAGAATCTCTACCTTCTCGCGAGTGATATCGCCCAAGATACGGATTGCAAGACCTGGACCTGGGAATGGGTGGCGGTTGATAAGCTGATCGCTCATACCCATTGAACGGCCTACGCGGCGTACCTCATCCTTGAAGAGTAGGCGCAAAGGCTCTACAACCTTCAAACCCATCTTCTCTGGAAGACCACCTACATTATGGTGTGACTTGATGACAACAGCTGTGCCATTAACCTGTGCCGACTCAACAACATCTGGGTAGATAGTACCCTGACCGAGCCACTTCACGCCCTGGAGCTTCTGTGCCTCCTCGTCGAAGACCTCAACAAAATCGCGACCGATAATCTTACGCTTTGTCTCTGGGTCGGTAACACCTGCAAGGTCGCCGAGGAACTTCTCTGAAGCATCCACGCCCTTAACATTAAGACCCATACCGCGGTACGACTCCAATACCTCCTCGAACTCGTTCTTACGCAAAAGACCAGAGTCGACGAAGATACAGTACAAATTAGCACCGATAGCCTTATGTAGCAACATCGCAGCAACAGATGAGTCTACACCACCAGACAAGCCAAGTACGACCTTATCGTTGCCCAACTTCTTCTTAAGCTCCTCAACGGTGCTCTCAACGAAGCTGTCTGGAGTCCAGCTGCCCGCACAGCCACAAATGCCCTTAACAAAGTTCTCAATCATCTTGAAGCCCTCCTCAGAGTGGTATACCTCTGGGTGGAACTGAATACCCCAAGTCTGCTCGCCATTGATGCGATATGCAGCTACAGCAACATCCTCAGTAGAGGCGATGATATCGTAGCCCTCAGGGATGGTGGTGATGGTATCGCCGTGCGACATCCACACCTGTGACTCTGATGATAGACCCTGCATAAGGGCATCCTCAGCCTTTACTACCTGCATACGTGCGCGACCATACTCGCGGCTTGGTGAAGCCTCGACCTTGCCACCGAAGAAGTGGGCAAGATACTGTGCGCCATAGCATACTCCCAACAATGGAAGCTTACCCTTTATCGCATCGAGGTTGAAGCGTGGTGCTCCCTCCTCGCGTACCGAGCGTGGTGAGCCTGAGAGGATAACACCTCGTACATCCTCGTCCAACGCTGGCGGATTGTTAAAAGGGTGAATCTCGCAATATACCTGCATCTCGCGGATACGACGCGCGATAAGCTGGGTGTACTGTGAGCCAAAATCAATAATAAGTATCTTCTCCATTAAAACTAATTAGTAATTAGTAATGAGTAATTAGTAATTCAATCGATATCCCAACCGCATTATCGTGGTGAATAGGCAGACGCCAAACAATCGCTACTATTCGCCTCGAGAGTAGTTAGGAGTCTCGCTGGTAATAGTAATATCGTGTGGGTGGTTCTCGGTAACACCGCTCGATGTGATGCGGATGAAACGAGCCTGCTGCAATGTCTCGATATCCTTCGCACCGCAGTAACCCATACCGGCACGGATACCACCTACAAGCTGATATACAGTCTCAGCGAGCTTGCCCTTGAATGGTACGCGACCAACGATGCCCTCTGGCACGAGCTTCATAATGTTGCCCTCAGAGCCCTTCTGGAAGTAGCGGTCTGCCGAGCCAGCCTTCATAGCGTCGATAGAGCCCATACCGCGGTATGCCTTGAACTTACGACCGTTGTAGATGATAGTCTCGCCTGGAGACTCCTCAGTACCTGCGAACATAGAACCAACCATTACGCAGTTACCACCTGCAGCCAACGCCTTAACGATATCGCCAGAGTAGCGAAGACCACCGTCAGCGATGATAGGCACACCTGCCTTCTTAGCCTCAGTAGATGCGTCGTAGATAGCCGAGAGCTGTGGAACACCAACACCTGCGATGATACGTGTAGTACAGATAGAGCCAGGACCGATACCAACCTTGATACCGTCGGCCCCATTCTCGATAAGATATTTTGCAGCCTCTGCAGTAGCGATGTTACCCACTACAACATCGAGGTTAGGGTATGTAGACTTGATCTTGCGGAGAAGGTCAACAACGCCCTTAGTGTG
The DNA here is from genome assembly GCA_045633525.1 of Alistipes sp. Taxonomy (GTDB): domain Bacteria; phylum Bacteroidota; class Bacteroidia; order Bacteroidales; family Rikenellaceae; genus Alistipes. The sequence continues at coordinate 9,583 of JAZQYM010000078.1, forward strand.
ACCGTGTGCTGAGTCCAAAACTACAGCATCCACCTCCTCAGCAACGAGTGCTGCAACGCGGTCCATAGCGTCTGGGGTGATGCCGATACCAGCTGCTACACGAAGACGACCCTTAGTATCCTTACAAGCCATTGGGTTGTCCTTAAGCTTAGTGATATCGCGGTAGGTGATAAGACCGATAAGCTTGCCATTATTGTCAACCACTGGAAGCTTCTCAATTTTATTCTCAAGAAGCACCTGTGCTGCGCTCTTAAGATCAGTCTCGTGTGTGGTAACGATGTTCTCCTTTGTCATCACCTCCTCGATCTTACGCTCCATATCGCTCTGGAAGCGGAGGTCACGGTTTGTGACGATACCGATAAGCATACCCTCGTTGTCAACCACAGGGATACCACCAATCTTGTTCTCCTGCATAATCTGGAGAGCATCGCCAACGGTGTTATCCTTGAGGATTGTCACAGGGTCATAAATCATACCACTCTCGGCACGCTTAACACGGCGTACGTGAGCAGCCTGCGCAGCGATAGACATATTCTTGTGCACAACACCGATACCACCCTCACGCGCCAAAGCAATGGCGAGAGTAGCCTCAGTGACAGTATCCATAGCCGCTGACACAATCGGTATGTTCAAGGTGATATTGCGAGAGAAGCGACCTACTGTCGAAACCTCGCGAGGCAAAACCTCAGAATAGGCTGGTACGAGCAACACATCATCGAATGTGAGACCTGTTGGCAGTACCCTTTCATTGATAAAAGACATAGCAATCAGGTTTATTAGTAGCCCTGCTTAGGCATTTTGGCGCTTTAGCAGAGAATCGTGTTTTATGTTGCGCACAAAAATAGTCAAAAATTCTAAAATTTACAAACCTGATGCTAAAATATTACATATTTTCGTAGAACAATTCTACCATTTTGGTGTGATGCCTATGAATATCTCGAAATTGATACCCGGCATAGGGCGCGAAAGCACCGAGAGATACTCCTCATTAAAGAGGTTGTTTACAGCTCCCTTAAGAGATAAATCTGCCCACTTTAGCGACACGGTGCGCTCGAGCGAGATGTTGCTCATAAAGTACTCTGGAAGCTTGCCTGTAAGGGTTATATCGTTCGAGCTCATAGTAAATCGCTCGGAGTAGTAGCACCACTTATAGAGGAAGCTCCAGCTACGCCACGATATGCGTCCAGTAACGGTTGAAGAGTACTCTGGAACGTATGGCAACTGCTTACCAACGGATCTATCAGCAGGGGTGCGAGGCTCTCCCTCGTTGATAGATGGTGTCCACGAAAATGTGGAGTTGATGCCCATCGTTACCTCCTTGCCAAGAGCTACGTTTAGGTCGCCCTTAATCTCTATGCCGTATGCGTGCACATCCTTGATATTTTCGGGTGAGAAGAAGCCCTTAGGTGTAGGTAGCCAGATAATCCAATCCTTAATAAAGGACTCAAACCAAGTAGCCGAGCCACTGCACGAGTAGATATTCTCCTTGCCTATTGCAAACGATATACCACCATCGTAGGTCCAGCCGCTCTCGCTCTTTAGGTCGGGGTTACCGCCTGGGAGGAAGTAGAGGTCGTTGAGGGTAGGGAAGCGGTAGTTGCGCGATATGGATGCCTTAGCGATGATGTTACCTCTCTTCGAGAGTACGCCATCCACAAATAGCGCGGGGATAAGGGGTGTCCACTCCGTGCCATACATATCCTCGCGGAGCACTATCGAGGCGCCTATTCTATCGGTTGGTCGCCACTTTGCAGATACCGAGCCCGTTAGCTCTGGGCGACCCTTAATGTAGCCTACAATAGCCTTGTTGCCGTCCTGAAGAACGATGTTCTTGTCGCGGCTCTCGACAAAGTGTTGATGTAGGGCTACGTTTGCTGTGAAAAGCCACTTTTTACCAATGTAGTACTCTCCATCTAACTGGCTGTATATCGTGTTGATACGGCTACGTGAGCGGGTCATGTGTGCCATAACGCCATTGCCCAAATCGCGCTTGTAGTCGTATGCCATCCAAGTATAGATATATCCCGCCTTAGTGCCGAGCTTCCAGTTATTGCGCAGATGATCCCACGAAACGACACCTCTAAAGGTATTCTCGCGCTGTACATTCTCGAAGTCGGTGTGGTCGCCATGGTCTACGGTTAGCATTGCAAGCTCACGCTTAGAGTCTATATACCAAGCATTTAGACCAAAGCGGTCGCCCTGTCCGGTATTGTAGTAAACCTCTTGCAGAAGATGAAAATCGCGATATGCACCGCTACGATTTCGCTCGACGGGATAGTACTGGTCAATGATATTCATATCCTCGTCGTAGATGTTCATCTTCTTGTCGTGGTTGCGGTATTCGTAGTCGTTGGGCGAGGATGAGTATACCGCACGTGTAGATATCTGCCAGTTGTTATCGCCATAGGTGAGGCGCAGGAACTCATCGAAGGTCTTAAATGAACCGATACCCTGAATATATTGAAGCCCAAAACCATTGGTATTTGCAGGGCGTGATGAGAGCTTTACAGCACCGCCTAAGCCACCACCAGTCTCGTTTACCGAGGATGTGCCGTGTAGAAGTGAGGCATCGTCGATAAAGTAGGATGGTATCATCGAAAAGTCGGTCATACCGAGCATCGGGTTATTGATCTTCATACCGTTCCACGATACCTGCGTATGAGAGGGCGAGGTGCCACGAAAGGCTACGGTAGAGAGGGTTGCACGACCGTAGTTCTTGACGAAAATTGCCGAGTTGAAGGTAAGTACATCTGCCATTGAGAGGGCGATATTCTCCTTTAGAGCAATGGTGTCGAACTTGGTCTGCTGAGCTCCAATCTCCTTGATTGGACGGTTACCATATACCGCCACCTCGGGGATGTGGATGCCCTTGCGCATCCAGTCGCTCTCCTGTGCTGAGGCGAGTAGTGGAATAAATATTATGCAGAGTATGGTGATAAATGGTCTCATTATCGTTGTCGCTATTTCCAACAAAATGCACCAGGTATGATGCCTACATAAAATTCGTCAATAAGCTCTCGCTCAGAGGAGTAGCGATATATCTTGCCCTGCTGTACATAGTCTATGGCATCGGCAATATAGACATCGCCAGTGCGAGGGCACACGGTAAGACCGTAGTATATCGTGTTGTTGTACTCCAAGAATGGCTCTACTGGTACGCGGTCGGCAGTTACATCCATCTCCCATACCGCGTCGTTAAGCCAGTAAATCTTATCCTTCGTACCATTTAGTTGTACCTCTGAAGGCCAGTCGCCAAACGAGAATTTAAACTGCTTCTCTATAGTAAAGGTCTCGGCATCAATACGATATAGCGATGGGGCTTCGTGACCGTATGGCGAGCCCTCGTAGCCTCCATCCGTCACAGTCCAGAGCTTGTTATTGCAATCCATAACAAGCGATGTTGGCTGAATACCGACCTTCAATATACCGACAATCTCGTCGGTCTCGGTGTCAATTTTAAGGATGCGATTTTGGTAGGACCAGCAGTTGACAAAGAGGTATTTACCATACTGCACCATTTGCTCCGTAGAGCCAGTCTCCATAGTCATATCGGGCACCTCGATGTAGCCCGTAACTTCGTATCGCTTAGGGTTTACGATAAAGATGCGGTTGTCCCAAATCTGTGTGATATAAGCCTTCTCGTCAGATAGAAAGTGGATATATCGTGGCGATGTAAGGTTGGTGATACGACCCACCTCCTTGAAGGTGTTGATATCTATGGCGAAGACTACGTGTGAGTTATTTACTACCACCCAGCCAATGCCGTCGCGGATAACCATCGACTGCGCTACATCGCCCAGTTTCATAGCGTTAGCGCGGTAGAAGATCTCGTTCTGAACGGTTTTAGTTTCAGGGTCGTAGTAGGATAGCGTGGCGTTGCCATACTGGAAGTTACCCTCGTTACAGATAAAGAGACCCTCTCCCGTAACATCGAAGTCCTCCTCTATGCCATACTCCCACTTCATACACGAAAGAGAAAGAGAGAGCAAAAAGAGAATTGTTATATGTCGCACTAAGTTATTCACCGTCAATAATTTTGAATGATGTTACCTCGGTAGATACTTCGCCTACCCAGCCGCACTGCTGCTGAATGGCACTCTGCACCTTGATAAAGTCGATATACTTCAATGATATGGCGTTACCCTGCTCGTCTATAGCGTTGCTTATCTCAAAGAGGTTTTCTCTATTGAGATTGTCAACCGTTGAAGCGTTGTCGGCATAGCCCCAATCGAAGGCTGGGTTTACCCACTTTGAGCCATTGCCGCTGCTGTCGTAGCTTCGCGATTTTAGGAGCGTGCCTCTAAGTGTGTAGCTATCGGTCTCTATCCACGCAGGGTAGTAGGAGTTCTGGTTATGGAAATCTTCGAGATACTCCACAACGCCGCTACCCCCCATATTATCGCTCCAGGCAACATCCATCTTATTAGCTTCGGGGCGGTAGTATGTAACGGTATAGTTTTGAATGGTCTCGGCTTTACCTGTTTCTGAGCCTGATAGTTCATACCAAGTGTCGTTAGGCTCGCCATCGCCATTCTCGTCCTGCATAACCCACACAACGCCAGGCTCTGAGGAGCCGTCAAAGGAGTTGCTGCCGATGCTAAAGTCGTAACCATCTCTATTCTCTACGATGCAGTCAAAGCCAACGATAATGTAGCCACCAAAGGCGCCTAATGATACAAACTTCTCATCTGTAAGTCGGCTCTCGGCGTATGCAATAGCATCCTCGTGTGTCGTCTCCGTGCCATCGAAACCGCCACTCTTTAGCTCTCCGATAAACTGCCCTGGCGCAGGGGTGTAGTCGTAGACCATAAACCTATCTATCGCGGTTATGTTGAACTCTCTGTTGTCGCTGCCCGAAATGTTTGATACAGTGAGTAGTAGCTTTGTTGTACCTTTGCTCTGAGCGGTAAATGTGTATGTTGGCTCGTTGCCTAACTCAACGCCTTCGATACTCCAGCTATAGGTTGCCTCGTCGCCATTCTCATAGCGTGGTGCAAGGCGTAGTTCATCGCCAAGGCGCACCCTATATGAGCCGTTGCCCTCGATGATAATCTTTGGGGGTAGCGAGGTGGTTATCTCCTCGTCGATGTTGCACGACGAGGAGATGATAACCATCACACACACAATTATATACTCTAAAACTCGTTTCATTATCTAAACTATTTCTCAAATCTTACTACTACATCATCGTAGGCGAAGTAGGCAGGACAGTTCATACCGTAGTCGCCTATCTGGTCGCTGGAAGCCTCAAAGTTAAAGGCTATCTTTGCCACCTTGCCAAGCGAGCTAAGATCCCATTTCGTCCACTCGCTGACAATGTTATCTATGCCATCGCAGAGCGTAAACTCAGCTGTGCCTACCTCCTCTCCTAAGGTGTTGTAGCCGTATGCCACAACCTTGATAAAGGTCTCCTCCGTTGCTGGCGAGTTAAAGCCGTCGCCATAGCTTAGCGAGTTAAGCACATAGCAGGTGTTTGTAATCCACATCGACTCCACAACGCGCTCCACGCCATCGGCAAACTCCAGAGTCTGTAACGAAGTATCGTAAATCTGCGAGTTGTAGAAGTCTGCATAGCCGTTGTGTACCGCAAAGTTGCGCGAGCCATTACATCCTCCACCAAGCACAGATAGTTGTAGCTCATACCAGCCAGAGTAGCCCTCAGGCAGTGTTGCGTAGTCGTCCATTGCATAGTTCGATATGGCGTGACCACCAGTCCAATATGGCGTTACGAATGAGTGGCATAGCTCGGTGTTACCCTCGTCATACCAACTGTACTCGCCTCCAGCGGCATATAGCAACGAGCCTCCATACTGCACATCATCTATGAGTTCGTTCCATTGCTCCTGCTCGAAACTAAGGGTGCGTAGCTCATATTGAGGCACCTCTGGCTTCTCCTCATTGCTACTCTTGGCAAGGTGTATAACTCTGCCATCTGCAAGCGTTATAATCACCTCATCCTCAGTCTCCTCGATAGAAATAAATAGTGAGTCGCCCTGTGCTCCCTGTACTCCCTGCTCACCTTGTGCGCCATCCTTGCCATTCTTTATTGTCACAGACGAGCCGTCACTAAATGTAAGTACCACACCCTCCTCGGTGTATTCGGTAGATACTATCACCTTCCCCTCGTCCATTGCCTCCATAAGGGCTGTGAGGGTGGCAATGTCGGTACGATTTTGTTCCACCTGCTCCTCAAGGTTGTCAATTCTCTGCCAAATAGCATCGTCATCGTAACTGCAACCTACCATTGCTGTCAGCGTAGCTACTACGCCAAGAGCCAAGCATAAAAACTTTCTCATAATGTTGTTGTTAAAAGGTCATTCTCCGTAAACTTTAACCAACGAGAAGATGCTCTTATGGAGTAGGGGTACGACAGGGGTAGATGCTTCAAAATATCGAGGCTACAATCCCTCCAATAGGGGTGTAACACTACAAAATATCACATTTGAAAACTACAAGTCGCAGACCAGCCCATTCGCCGCAGGCACAATCTCGTTATAAACGCTTGGCAGGTCTTCTGACTTGTCTCGCTCTACGAAGCCTTCCCAGACCGTGCGATTTGCACCGCTTTGTCCAGTGACTTTTAGATGTCGTAGAGCCCTTTGAGACTCACAGCAGCGGGAACTGTCCGGGATTTTCACCCGATTCCCTTTTAATCTCCTAAGGGCGCAAAGCCCTATGAGAACCAAATGCAAGGACAAAGGTAAGAAAAATTTTTCTAATTTTTCAATTAGTAGTGAGAATTTAGTAATTAGTAATATTTTTGGTTGTTGCGATATTCCTAAAAAGGCATAGCCTTTTAACGATTACTCACTACTCACTACTCACTACTCATTACTAATTAAAATAGGAGTTGCCCCGAAAGACAACCCCTATCATTATAATACAAGGTATATATTGCTTACTCCTTGATATTTGGAAGCTCCATACCGTAGCCCTTCTTCTTATCCTCTCTCTTGAGCAACATACCGATGAAGAGTGCTGCAACGCCAAATGATGAGAAGATAATCATTGGCAATACATATGAGCCAGTAGCGTCGTTCACAGCGCCAATGATAATAGGTACAAGCAATAGACCGATATTCTGAATCCAGAATATTACGCAGTATGCCGAACCAAGGATGCGCTCGTCGATAATCTTAGGTACTGAAGGCCACAAGGCTGCAGGTACCAATGAGAATGATACACCAAGGATGGCAATGATAGCTATAGCGAGACCCTTTGATGGGAATGCTGGGAGCAAGAATGCAAAGCTTAGGTGACAAACAATCATAATGATTGAACCTACCATAAGCATTGATGCTGCCTTACCCTTTCGGTCAATGAAGCCACCAAGGAATGGAGTGAGACACATAGCAAGGATTGGGAAGCAGCTAAAGAGCTGTGCACCGGTGTCGCTATCTACGTTGAGTGTCTTAGCCAAGAAGTCAGGAGCAAACTTCTGGAATGGGAAGATAGCAGAGTAGTACAATACGCAAAGCAATGCTACCAACCAGAACATTTTGCTTGTAAAGATCTTTTTCAAGTCAGAGAACTTAAACTCCTCTTCAGAAGCCTCCTCAGAGATCTCACCAGAGGCCTTGAGCTGCTGGTCGAACTTGCGATCCATAACGCAGAATACGAAGTAGAAGATAAGACCAATCACAAGCAGGATAGCTCCAAAGAGAACAGGGGCTGATACTTCTGAACCGCCAGCCTTATATACGATAGGTGAAAGCCACATTGCAGCAAATACACCAAGACGAGCGATAGACATCTCCAAACCCATAGCCATAGCCATCTCCTTGCCTCTGAACCATTTAGCAATAGCCTTAGAGACTGTTGTACCTGCCATCTCGCAACCACAACCAAAAATCATAAAGCCTAGGCAAGCCAATAGAGCAGTGCCCGGAAGGTCAAAGAGACCCCAGCTGGTCATAGTAGCATTAAGCTCAGATTGAGCAAAAGCATCGCTCACGGCGTAGTACTTGATACCTGCGCCGATAACCATCAACGATGCTGAGAGAAGACCTGTAAAGCGGATACCCATCTTGTCGAGGATGATACCCGCAAAAATTAGGAAGAAGCAGAATACATTGAGGAAGTACTCTGATGCACCATAAGTACCATAAGTAGTGCTTGTCCAGCCAAGAGCTGTTTCGAGGTTATCCTTCATTGGAGAGAGGATATCCACAAACATGTAAGCGAAGAACATCATCAATGAGATGAGGATCACCGCCGACCAACGCGCAAACGCGGAGTCATTAAGCTTTCTTTGAATCGTTTGAGTCATAAAAAAAAGTTTTATAGGTTAATAAAATGATTTGTCTGTTACTAATGTTCCCCAATATTAAACTGCTTGAGGGTTTGGTATGCCATCTCGATGCCGAGTTCGCCAGCCTTCGAGATATCTAAGCAGCCCTTGCGTGTATCCTTCATCAGAATCTGTACAAGACCGCGGTTGTAGTACGCCTCGCCAAGGTTCTGGTCGAGTTCTATGGCGCGGGTGTAGTCGTCGTATGCCTCGGGGAGCTTGCCCGAGATAGCCATAAGGTTGGCGCGGTTGAAGTATGCTTCGGCAAACTCTGGGTATAGCTTTATAGCCTTGTTTATATCGTCGATAGCCTCATCGTAGCTATAGGTGCGTGTGGTAGAGCTATTTAGTCGCTTTGAAGGGTCGGAGTCGAGGGTGATGCTCTGGTATGAGTTATCTATCGAGGAGATAAAGTCTATCATCTCGGCGCGTGTAGTAGCGCGGTTGATGTAGAGGAATGGGTTTGCAGGGTTGATTTGGATTGCCTCGCTAAAGGTGTTCACCGCGTTGGTGTACTGCTTGATAAGCGACTGGCTCACACCGCGCATAAAGAGCTGCTCCCACGTAGGCTCTGCCACGCTACGAAGCTCCTGCGCCATACGGCGGTCGATGGCGATAAGGCTATCGGGGTTGATATTGCTCTGGCGACACTCGAGCTTCACAAGAGGGTTGTCCATACGGGCGATAAAGTCCTTAACGCGCTGTGTCTTATACTTTTGCGAGCGTAGCTGTGTCTCCTCGTTCTGCTCTATTAGCGTAAAGCGGAACATTGGTATCAGCGTCATAGCGTTGTTGCCTGCGTGGTTGAAGGTCGATGTTATGCGTTGGAAGTCGCGCTCCATAAGGCGGCTATCGAACGAGAGCAGTTTATCGAAACGCTGTGTGGTGTCGGAGTATATCGAGTAGGTCGAGTCCTTTAGGCGGGCTTTGTATATCGCAATTTTGCGCTCGGCTGTACGCTCGTCGCTCACTGCACCCTTGACGTCGTGAATGGCGCGACGCAGTGTGCTACGTCCGATATATGCATTTGCAAAGTCGGGATAGAGCTCTATGGCGCGAGTGTAGTCGGCAATAGCGGCATCTATATCGCCTAAGCGTGTGTGGAGCATAGCGCGGTTGTAGTATAGGAGCACATTATCTGGCGAGAGCATTGCCACATTGTTGAAGTCCTCCAAGGCGCGGTTGTAGTCACCAATCTCTATGCGCACTATGGCGCGGTTGAAGTATCCGAGCGAGCTTAGCGAGTCGAGTTCTATTACGCGGTCGAAGTCTCTGAGCGACTCCATAGGGCGGTGCAAGTAGTTGTTGACAAGGGCACGGTTAAAGAGACCAGGGATGTAGTTGCTATCGCACTTCACAGCCATCTCGAAGTCGGCATGCGCCTCCTCGTATCGCTCCTCTGCCATATAGAGCGCACCACGACGGTTGTAGCTCTCGGGCTCTTCGCGATTGGTGCGTATGGCGAGGTTGAAGTTCTCGTAGGCATTTGCCGTATCCTTCAAATAGAGGTACGAGGTGCCGCGATTTAGGTATGCCGATACGTGGCGCTTCTCGTAGCGGATATACTTGTTGAAGTCGGCAATAGCATCCTCGAACTGCTGGTTTAGCAGACGAGTGACACCGCGGCTATAGTATGGATCGGGGAGGTCGGGGCGTAGCTCTATGGCTTGCTGAAAGTCGTTCAGAGCGTCGTCGTAGTTGCCCAGACGTGTGCGGGTGATAGCACGGTAGTAGAAGGCACCAGTAAATACGGGGTTGAGGGTCACTGCCGTAGTGAAGTCGGCATCGGCACCAAGCAGGTCATCCATATTGTACTTGGCAATGCCGCGTAGGAAGTAGGCATCGAAGTTGCGCTCATCCTGACGGATAAGGACATTTAGGATATCTATTGCCTCGCGATACTTGTTGTCCACCATACACTGCTGTCCAACCCAATAGATATAGTTACGGTTGTACTGCGCCTCGCCTCTTTGAGGCAACGCCACAGCCAACAGCATCAATATCGCAAGAATAGCTCTCCTCATCACTTCAATAAACGCTAAACTATCGAACTAATTGTATAAACGCTCTTTACTAATTACTAATTTCTAATTACTCATTTTTACTCGAGTTCGTATCCGAAACGCTTAAGCTGGTTATCATTATTTCGCCAATCCTCCTGCACCTTGACATATAGTTCAAGGAAGACCTTTTTGCCGAGGAAGGCCTCCAAGTCGTGTCGCGCAGCCTGACCGACCCTCTTTAGCTTCTCACCCTTGTGGCCGATGACGATGCCCTTCTGCGAGTTGCGTGCAACATAGATTGTTGCCGAGATACGGTCGATAGTAGGCTCCTCCTTGTAGGCCTCGATGCCAATCTCGCAAGAGTATGGAATCTCCTTGTCGTAGTTTAGGAGTATCTTCTCGCGGATAATCTCCGAAGCGAAGAAACGAAGGGTCTTATCCGTGAGAGTATCCTTTGGATAGAAGGCCTCGCCCTCAGGCAGGCGCTCGAGGATAAGGTTGAATACACCCTCCACGTTGAAGTTCTCCTTTGCCGAGCAAGGTGCGATAATGGCATTTGGTAGCAATGCCTGCCACTTCTCCACAAGGGCTGTGAGCTTGTCGGGAGTAGTGAGGTCGACCTTGTTGATAACCACGATAGTAGGTATGCCCGAGAGGTTGACCTTCTCGATAATCTCTGCCGAGCGGTCGCTATCCTCCACCGTGTCGGTCACATAGAGCAACACATCGGCATCGGTGATTGCGCCACGCACGAACTTCATCATTTTTTCTTGAAGTTTGTAGTTCGGCTTTAAGATTCCTGGCGTATCTGAGTATACTATCTGAAAGTCCTCGCCATTTACGATACCCATAATTCTGTGGCGTGTAGTCTGCGCCTTCGATGTTATGATTGAGAGCTTCTCGCCCACAAGCTGATTCATAAGTGTCGACTTGCCTACATTGGGGTTGCCGATGATATTTACAAAACCACTTCTATGTGCCATAATTCAGTTGGGAATATCAAATTTTATCTTACAAAGATAATATATTTTCGCAAAAGGAGCAAATGTAGAGGCGAAAACAGAGTTCTATGGGTAAAAAGTTGGATGCTGAATAGGGTAGATTTTTCTATTCTGATGATGCAAAATAGGGCGGATGTACGAGGCGATATATACTCCAATATTGTTCTATATAGATATTCTTCTTACGCGTGTGCGAATATAATAATCGTTAGGGAGGTGAAAATTTTTAGAAAAAAAGAGTACACTTTAGGAAAATTTTACTAATTTTGTCTCATATATACGATAATACTAACCCCGAACTTTTGTATGATTTATAATCGCACAAATACTGATTGTTGTCACCCTATTTCTGAATGGGGGGGGTATTTTGCTGTATATCAACAAGTTATAAAATCATTCCACATAATCAATGTCTCGACACCTATCGATGCGACTATCGATAGGGCTCTTTGTATTGTTTAATCTAAGAGCTATTGATGAGTGTGGGATTAACAGTGAATACAATTTTTTATTTTTTATAAACATTTAAAACAATTATTAACTATGAAAAGATTTTTAGCTTTAGCGGCATTGGTACTTGGTATGGTATCTTGCCAGACAGAGCCAGAGGGTCTCGACGTTAATGTTGGTGGTGAGCAGGATGTAAACATCACTGTATCGCTTCCTGAGGGTACTCGTGCCGACAGCGCATTGGGTGCTTTCGATAACGTTAATTTCGATGAGTACGATGTGCGTTTCCAGTGCGAGGTATACTACGGCACTGAGAAGAAGGTTCTTCCAGTACAGATTAGCGACAATGGCAAGGAGGCAACATTCCCAGTACGCCTTATCGCACACCGTAACTACACATTCGTAGTATGGGCAGACCTTGTAGAGGAGGATTCTACAGCAGACCTTCACTACAACACTGCAAATGGTTTGACAAACATCACATTGAACGACACTTGGGTTGCAATGGACGAGACTCGTGATGCATTCACTTGCTCAGAGGAGCATGAGTTCACTCGCAACGCAAACATTCGTCTTGAGCTTAAGCGTCCATTCGCTAAGTTGCGTGTTATCACAACTGATATGAAGGAGCTTATGGGTATTCAGCCTACAACTGTTGAGGTTGAGTACACAACTAACCACTTCAACTCTTACAACGCTCTTACTAAGACTCCATCTGGTGAGCTAAGACAGAATCACGTTAAGAGAGCTATCCCTGCATACGGCTACGAGGCTGGTGATGCTACTAAGACTCTCTTTACTGACTACTTCTTCGCTACTGAGACTCAGAAGGTTGTTAACTTCAATATGAACGTTTACGACCAGAACAACGAGCTTATCGACGAGACTAAGAGCTTCAACACTCCTATCCCAACAAAGCGTAACTATGTTACTACTATCAAGGGTAACATCCTTACATACGCTGATGACTTCACTGTTGTGATTCTTCCTGGTTTCGACGGCGAGGAGATTGTTAAGTATGCTGATACTGCTAGTACGTTGCAGGAGTTGATCAACGAGGCTACAGATAACGTTGAGACAACTATTATGCTTGGTGACAATATCAACATTGACGATATTCTAAGCGCTGGCACACTTGCAACACGTGCAGCGAAGGATTATGCTCTTCTTATTCCTGCTGACAAGAAGATTGTTCTTGACCTTAACGGTTACACTATCAGCCAGACTAAGGAGTGCACTGGCAACTATGCAATGATCGTTAATAAGGGTGAGCTCACTATCGCTGGCGAGGGTAAGATTTCATTGAACGACACAGGTGCTGGCGATCCTAGCTTTTATTGGGGTACATACACTCTTCGCAACGAGGGTAAGCTTGTTGTGAACGGTAGTACTATCGAGCACCTTGGCGCGCAGGAGGCACACATGAGATGTGCTATCTTCCAGTATAGCGGTTCATCTGTTATCAATGGTGGCGTTATCTCTACTCCATGCTACCGTTCAGCTCGTTTGTGGAGCGGTGATATGACTATCAACGGTGGTAGCTTTGAGGGTCAGCTTTGGTTGCAGGCTGTAGACGATACATCTGATTTGACTATCAACGGCGGTACTTTCGCACCACGCGGTAACGATGGCTCATCAGTATTCGTAACCAACAGCGGTAAGAGCGTTAAGTTCGCTGTTAATGGTGGTCACTTCACTACTAAGATTGGTATGTCTGAGCCATTCGGCTGCATCACTGGCGGTACATTCACAACTGAGGCTAAGGAGGCTACTAACGAGGCTATTATCAACGAGGATTACACTTGGGTAGAGGATGAGAACGGTTTTTGGACTCTTGGTCTTAAGCCTGATGTTGCCATGATTGGCGAGAAGGGCTATACTTCTATCCAGAAGGCTGTTGCAGCAGCACAGAATGGCGACACAATTCTATTTATTGCAGATGTAGAGCAGGTGGATGGTGTTATTATTACAGATAAGAATATCACTATTGACTTGAATGACAAGAGATTCACAGTTTCTAATGGTGCAAATACCAATAATCGTAACTTCAAGGTTAACGGCTCATCTGTAGTAACCATCAAGAATGGTACTATGGTAGCAGAGGGCGACTACTCTTCTGGTGCTTATGGTACAGTTCGTACAGAGGGTACTGCAAATGTAACTTTGGAGGATGTAAAACTATATAACTGTCGTGGTAATGGTCTAAATGTAAAGGCTTGTACAGGTACTACTGTTACTATTACTGATACTGAGGTTTACTCACAGTATGGTGGTGGTATTGAGTCTGCTGGTGGTACTATTGAGTTGACCAATGTTAAGGTTGAGCAGAAGGGTATGTACACTGCTCCTTATAACTCTATGGCTATCTCTGTAAATGGTGGCGGTACAGTGACTGTTAATAGCGGTACTTACTCAACTGAGTGCATCACAGCAGAGGAGGCTAACAATCAGGGTACATCACACGGTCCTTGGTGTGCTGGTGTTCTAAACTCTGGTGGTACACTTATCATCAAGGGTGGTACATTCTCAAATGACAACTTCGGTGAGAATGCTCTTGCTACTCATGCTCGTGGTTTGCTTCTTGCTGATACAGGTGCTAACATTCAGATTGAGGGTGGTACTTTCAACGCAGTAAAGGCGATTATTGATATGACAAACAACTTGGGCGATGCTTCAAGAAACCCATCTGCTACAATCTCAGGCGGTGATTTCTCTGCAGATCCACAGGTATCAGGTCTCTATGCGAGTCATCTTATCAAGGTGGCTGAGGGTTATGTTGTTGATGAGATTGACGATAGATATCAAGTAGTAAAGGATGTAAAAGTTGCTAAGGTAGGCACCACAGAGTATCGTAAAATCGAAGATGCTATCGCAGCTTGGACTCATAACTCTACTCTAACATTGATGTCAGATGTAACTCTAACCGATGTTATCACAATCAAGTCTACAGAGTATCGTGTTCTTGACCTTGGCACTTTTACAATGACTGCTGCTAAGGGTAAGGATGCTATCTCTATCACTGCAGAGGGTCGTTCAAGCGCAAGTTACGCTTTGGATATCAAGGCTGATGCAACAAATCCTGGTGGTATCACTGCAACAAGCAAGGCTGTTGTGAAGACAACAGGTAAGTCTGGTGTTAAGGATCGTCCTATCATCCGTTTCTACAATGGTGTCTACAGCGCAAGCAATGTAATTAGCCACAGCGGTAGCAATGGTACTAACTGTCCTCAGTTCCAGTTCCACAATGGCGTGTATAATGCCAATATTTCTGCAAACCGTGCGCTTATTCAGATTTATGGCGGTACATTTAACGGTAGATTCTTTGCATCTGTTGACTCTTCAGCATATATGCTAATTAGCGGAGGTAAGTTCAAGTATTTGGATAACCTTTATGGCTCTGCTCTTAATGCTGATAAGTTCACTATCGGCTCTACAAAGGGTGCATTCGATCGTGGTGTATATGTTGACGACGAGGGTTACATCGTAGTAGGTGGTGCAGTGATCACTGAGTTTGGTGATAAGTTTGCTGCTAAGGCTACTAACGCAAGCAAGGCTGGTTCATATTTGCAGTATAGTAGCGCTGCAGAGCACGGCTTGTACTACACAAATGCAGATATGGCTATTACGAAGCACGGCGAGGCTAATGTTGAACTTAAGTAATTAAGTTTGCATTGCGCAAATAGGAGTGGAGAGTGAATAAAATTCGCAAGCCTAAAACTACATCTTTTTATTCACTCTCTTAGGTTATGGGGGGCTGACTAAGTTACTTCTTAGTCAGCCCCTTTTTGTAGCTATATTCCTTGACCTATCAAAGTGCGACAATATCTGCAACCGTAGCACCCTAAACAATATCAACAACCATCCGATAAACAGAAAAAATTACCGCCGAGTGTAAAAATGTTGCACGCCTGTGAAACAAATGTGACCTGTTGTGCGTATATAGGACGATATAAAGGAATAGAAGTTGTAAGAGTAGATAGATTTTTATGCGTCAATTAAAAATTACTAAGTCAATTACCAACCGCGAGAGTGCGTCGTTGGATAAGTATTTGCAGGAGATTGGTAAGGAGGAGCTTATCTCTGTTGAGGAGGAGGTAGAACTCGCCCAAAGAATCAAAAAGGGCGATAAGGAGGCTCTC
>JAZQYM010000079.1:0-6381 GCA_045633525.1 Alistipes sp.
ATTTCTTGTGAATTTCTTGTGATAAGGGGCATACCTTTGTCCCATCCCAAAAGTAAGACCCCACGGGCTGTACTGAAGTGTACTATCCCGTGGGGATCTTCTTTTGCGATAGAACAAATCTAACCCCTTCTGACAAGAAATAATTTCTCGCGATAAGCCGCAATCTGCGGCACATCCCTAAAAGTAAACCATTCAGGGCTGTACTAAGTGTACTATCCCTGGATGGTTTCTTTTGCGATGCACCACATCTCACGTCTTCTCCCAAGAAATTTGGGTCTCGCGCTTGGTAAGGTTTTTTTTGAGACCACAGAGACCACAGAGACGAAAGAGACCACAGCGAAACAGAGTATCATCAGAATGATAATAAATTTCTCTGTTGTCCCTGTTGTCTCTGCTGTCCCTGCTGTCTCCAAATAATTAATCTCCGCGCGAAGCGCACCACACTTTTAACCTTTCAGTTTTCACTTTTCAGTTTCATTTGTGCGGGGCGAGAAGAGTCTCTGTTCGCGTTCGCTCGTTCGTTTTCCCTATGAATTCGAACGAACGAACACTCATCTCTATTCTCTCTCTTCCAAGGATTATCAGTGAAGTATTGTCTTGGGGTATAGTGATACCCACAGGGTCGTAACGACCCATCTTTCACGAGGTACTTATCTCGCTCACGAGGGTTATCAGCGAAGTACTGTTTAGGGGTATAGTGATACCCACACTTGTCAAGACGGTTACACTTACCTACATTACCACTGATATACTGATTATTATTCTCAGTATCTATATATCTGGTAAAAGTGTGTTTTCTACCACACTGAGGACAAGTATATCTCGTACTGAGTCCTCTATATCTCTCAAGGATATATCTATATGTATTCATTGATATAATATATATTATTTGATACTCTCTTTGTTCTGTTCGTTCGTTCGAATTCATAGGGAAAACGAACGAACGAACGCGAACAGACACTCCCTCTCTCCCTCTGTGATAACCGTGATTGATACCTTTTAATAAACTATTTTTACTCTTGACGCTAATTGTCAATTTAGGGTGATTACTTTGCACCGTGAAACAAACAGTAACACCTAAAAACAGTTAGATTATGGGACTAAACTACATTATAAACTGCACGCATTGTGGCTCGCATACCGTCTATAAGACAACGCTTCCACGTACATCTGCAAAGGTCGACACTCAGCTTATATACAGTAATATAGACACAGAGTGCGCTATTCGTTGCCCGAAGTGTCGCTCGCGCTTAAATAACACGGCAAGTGAGTTCTTCAGTCAGGTGGAGATTGAAATGGTGGGGTAGCCCTATCGTCTCTCGATAAAGTATAAGCATTCTCTATACTGCTATATGTAAATCCACTGAATAATATTGGAGTTATATTTCATAGTTTGGAAAAAAAAGAGTAACTTTGAAACAGAAAAAGTAAATAAAGGAAGATATTATGGCTAATATAAAGATTAAAATAGGGGAGCAAATCCCAGAGTTTAAGAGCACAACAACCGAGGGGACAACTTTCTCGCTCAGCGACCTTAAGGGCTCGCCTACGGTGCTCTATTTCTACCCAAAAGATAACACCTCGGGTTGCACGTTGGAGGCTAAGAGCTTGCGTGACGGCAAGGAGGAGTTGAAGCGTCGTGGCTACAAAATTGTGGGAGTAAGTCCCGATTCGGTGAAGTCGCACCAGAACTTCTGCGCGAAGCACGAGCTTAATTTTGTCCTGCTTGCCGATACAGACCACTCGCTCGCGGAGGCGTTGGGAGTATGGCAACTAAAGAAGATGTGTGGCAGAGAGTATATGGGTATTGTGCGTACAACATTCCTGCTTGACGAGGAGGCTCGCGTGAGCCATATTATCGAGAAGGTGGACACCAAGGACTCGTATGGTCAGATAGTAAAGTTGCTCGACAAGGAGTAGGGTGTATTAGGATAAAATAAAATAAAGATAAAGATATGGCAGAGAAGACACAGGTAAATGCTGACAAGTTGAAGGTGTTGTCGGCAGTGATGGATAAGATTGAGAAGGACTTTGGTAAGGGCTCTATTATGCGTATGTCGAGCGAGTCGGTGGTGGATGTTCCAGTTATCCCTACAGGCTCAGTGACCCTCGATATGGCACTCGGTGTGGGTGGCTACCCTAAGGGTCGTATTATTGAGATTTATGGTCCCGAGTCATCAGGTAAGACCACGCTCGCTATCCACGCTATTGCTGAGGCTCAGAAGGCGGGAGGTATCGCAGCCTTTATCGATGCGGAGCACGCCTTCGATAGCTACTACGCGCAGAAGCTCGGTGTAGATATCGACAACTTACTCGTGTCGCAGCCAGATAATGGTGAGCAGGCGTTGGAGATTGCCGACTCGTTGATTCGCTCGAGCGCTATTGATATCATCGTTATCGACTCAGTGGCGGCGCTTACACCAAAGGCTGAGATCGAGGGCGATATGGGTGACTCGAAGATGGGTCTGCAGGCACGCTTGATGTCGCAGGCATTGCGTAAGTTGACAGCCTCGATTTCTAAGACCAAGACAGTATGTATCTTCATCAACCAGCTTCGTGATAAGATTGGTGTGGTGTATGGCAACCCTGAGACTACAACTGGTGGTAACGCCTTGAAGTTCTACGCTTCGGTGCGTATAGATATCCGTCGTGCTTCGGTTATCAAGGATGGTGAGGAGCAGCTCGGTACACGCACTAAGGTTAAGGTTGTGAAGAACAAGGTGGCACCTCCATTCAAGAAGGCTGAGTTCGATATTATGTTTGGCGAGGGTATCTCGAAACTTGGTGAGATTATCGACCTTGGCGTAGATTTTGAGATTATCAAGAAGTCTGGCTCGTGGTTCTCGTATGGTGACCGCAAGATCGGTCAGGGTCGCGATGCTGTGAAGGAGGCGTTGAAGAACGACGCAGCCCTTATGGAGGAGATTGAGCTTCGCGTGAGAGCGGCTATGCAGGAGCATAAGAACGAGTAACTTAGCAATTAGTAATTAGTAATTAGCAATGGTTGCATTGTAATTAGTAGTGATTAATTATTAATTACCTGTTTTATAACGATTTACCAACACGGCTACTAATAGGGTAGTCGTGCTTTGGTATATGTAGCTAAAACGAAAAAATATGGAGTATTCACCCCAGGATGAGATATTGATTGCCGAGAAGTGGCAGGAGTTGCAGGATGCCTGCAATAAACACAAGGTGTGCCGTAGAGAGGGCGATTGGGACTTTATAAAGCGAGCTTTCTTCCTTGCCAAGGAGGCACACAAGGGTGTGCGTCGTCGTTCGGGTGAGCCATATATCATACATCCTATCGAGGTGGCGCTTATCGCCATAAGAGAGATACGACTCGGCAAGAAGTCGGTCGTGGCAGCCTTGTTGCACGACGTGGTGGAGGATACGGATTACACCGTGGAGGATATTGAACGGATATTTTCGCCTAAGATAGCCTCGATGGTGGATGGTCTGACGAAGATGGCGGGAGTCTTTAATGCCGACAGCACTGAGCAGGCAGAGTACTTTCGTAAGGTGCTTCTAACCCTCTCGGATGATGTGCGTGTTATCATCATCAAGATTGCTGACCGTCTGCACAATATGCGTACCTTGGGCGCTATGCCGCACCATAAGCAGATAAAGATTACCAGCGAGACCATATACCTCTTTGTGCCATTGGCTTACCGCCTTGGACTCTTCGCGATAAAGAGCGAGTTGGAGGATTTGTGTATGCGCTATCGCTTCCCTGAGGAGTATGCCGAGATTAAACGTAAGATAGATAACACCGAGACCGAGCGCCAGGAGTATATCGAGAGGTTTATGGCTCCGATTCGCGCGGTGTTGGATAGAAATAAGTTCCAGTACGAGATGACAGCTCGCGTTAAGAGCGTCTACTCCATCTGGAATAAGATGCGTCGTAAGAATATCCCATTCGAGGAGGTCTACGACCTATTTGCTATACGCATCGTATTCAAGGCTCTGCCATTCCCATCCGAGAAGACTCAGTGCTGGCAGATATATTCGTGCGTTACGGATATCTATACCCCTAAGCCCGACCGTCTGCGCGACTGGATAAGCATTCCTAAGTCCAACGGCTACGAGGCTCTGCACTCTACGGTTATGGGTCCTGATGGTATCTGGGTAGAGGTGCAAGTGCGTACCGAGCGTATGGATGATATCGCGGAGCGAGGCTTTGCGGCGCACTGGAAGTATAAGCACGCCTCTATATCGCAGGAGGAGGATGGCTTGGATAAGTGGCTTAGAAAGGTGCGTGAGGCTCTGAATAGCCCTACGGAGAATGCTATGGAGTTCTTGGATAACTTCAAGCTCTCGCTATATAAGAGCGACATCGTGGTCTTCACGCCTAAGGGCGAGGCGCACTCCTTGCCATACGGTGCTTCGGCATTGGACTTCGCATACGATATCCATACCAAGATTGGTAGCCACGCCATTGGCGCTAAGATAAACCATAGGATGATGCCTGTCACCACGCGACTAAATACGGGTGACCAGGTGGAGATTATCACTGCCGAGAGTGCTCATCCCGTGGCTGGGTGGTTGGATGTTGTGGTCACAAGCAAGGCACGACAATCTATTGGAGACTACTTAAAGAGCGAGCGTAAGAACAATACGGAGTATGGTATGCAGCTCTTGGAGAAGCAACTTGCGCACTATAATGTGGTGCTTAGTGGTCGTGTTTTGCGTAAGCTGATGCCTGCATACGACTGCCGAAATAAGGATGAATTATATAGCAAAATAGGCGCTGGAATCATTAGTTTAGACAACCTCGAAGCTATACTCAAGGAGAACTCTTCGACCAAAATTCAGAAGTTTTGGAGGCTTCTACTGCCTGGTTCGAGTGAGAATGAAAATGATGATTTGGACCTTGATGATGTAGCGCCAACGCTCGATGCAACGGCGTATAATGGCGAGGATAGGGGGGCTGACTATGTAATGGCAGAGTGTTGCGAGCCAATACCGGGTGATAAGGTGGTTGGATACCGCGATCCGAAGTCGGGACGCATCGTAATTCATAAGTCAACGTGTGACACTCTTATCAAGCTTGCAGCTCAATCGGGCGAAAATATTATCCCTGAGCGAGAAATTAAGTGGTCGCAGCAACGAGCAATTTCATATCTTGCGACCATAGAGGTGCAGGGTATGGATCGCGCTGGAATTATCCTCGATTTGACGAAGGTTATAACCACTGACTTTAACATAAATATGCGTACAATAAGTATCCACTCGCATGACGGAATCTTCGAGGGAACGATAAGTATATACGTTCGCGATATCGAAAATCTAAATGTGTTGCTGGATAATATCCGCCATATAAAGGGTATGGATAAGGTCAAGCGAATGCTGAGTACCTGATACCATTTTGGGGTGATTATTCGCTATGTTATATGCGCTGGTTAGAGGCGTCTAATTATGCTTTGATTGGCTCGATTTAGGACTAATGATTTAGTCGATTGGCAATCGGTAGGGCGTATATACAGAATAATAGAAGTTATGAGTGCCCAAAAGTAGGGTGTTCGCAAAAGGATATAAATTTTACTAAATTTCGAACTTAATTATGGCAACGATTTTTTCACGAATTGTAGCGGGGGAGATCCCTTGTTACAAAGTTGCGGAGAATGAGAAGTTCTTTGCATTCCTCGACATTGCTCCTTTGGCTAAGGGACACACTTTGGTTATTCCAAAGCGCGAGGTTGACTACTTTTACGATCTCGAGGACGACGAGCTTCAGGAGATGATAGTTTTCGCTAAGAATATTGCGAAGAAAATTCAGGCAACTACAGCGTGTAAAAAGGTTGCAACAGTGGTTTTGGGTCTCGAAGTACCCCATGCACACATCCATTTGGTGCCTATGAACACCGAAAACGATGTAGATTTCAAGCGTGAGAAGCTTAGTTTAACTCCAGAAGAGTTCGCAGAAATAGCAGCTTCTTTGCAGTAATAGGGGCTGTTGACAACTTTGTAATAAGTTGATATACAATGGGTAGTGTAGTTGTTAACATACGCTACCCATTACTTTTTTAACATAATATTCTACGCCTACGTATCATATCGCCATTCGCGCGATTTTCGCACTTTAGCCACTATATTTTCGTAAATTTTACACTTGTGTCTTTACAATTGTAATATCACTGGTCTGTTGTAAAGTTGTAATATTTTACAAATGTTACAAAAGTAACCGATGTTAATAACTGTCGATTGTTACGATTGTAAATTTAATTGAACTAATATTGAACCTCGCAGTTTGAACTAAATTTACATTATTCAACAGTTTGATATTATTTTTTAGTTGTAGTAATATCAGTAAGTTACGATTGTTATATGAATATTAATTGAATTAAATAAGAATAATTCTCCTATTTTTATACAAATGTA
>JAZQYM010000080.1:0-12890 GCA_045633525.1 Alistipes sp.
AGCCGCCGAAGATACCTGTGTACTCATACCACTGCACAGCCCAGATATCGCCCGAGAAGCCATGACCGAGCAACAACCATGGGAAGGTCATCACATCAGCTGAGTTGTATGCCCACTCGGTAGCTATCCACATCGCCACAAGCATCGTGTATGCTAAGGCGCGTGGTGCACGCTTCGAGGTGTAGTGGTAGAGCATAAAACCGCACATATTGTAGAATGTGCCCACCAAGCCCGCAGCAATAGGACCAAGTGGGGTAGCATTCCATACCCACCACACGGTCGAGGCATTCCAGAGCATAAAGGTGAGCATCGCCCAACCAAACATACGCCAGAAGTCGCGCTTCGAATCCGAGAGGTTTTCGCTAATAACGAGTAGCGGAATAAGTGCCACAAGAAGAGTTAGACCAGTGATACCAAGCCATCCTGCCGATAACAATACCACCGATAGCAGCACAAGAAGTATTCTCTGTTTTGTAGAATTCTGTTTCATAATCGTGCAAATTTACTAAACATTCCATAAAAAGCAATTGCTTTTGCTCGCATAATACAAAAAATACCTATATTTGGTGTCGAAACAATAGTGTTGAGTATGTCGACAAAGAGAGTAAATATAGATTCCCGCTCAGGACTTGTGCTCGAGGGTGGCGGTATGCGAGGAGTATTCACCTGTGGCGTGTTGGATAACTTTATGGATCGAGGCATCCGCTTCCCCTATACAATTGGTGTTAGCGCTGGCGCATGCAATGGTCTATCCTATATGTCCGAGCAGCGAGGTAGGGCAAAGTATAGCAACATCGATCTGTTAGATAAGTATCAGTATATAGGCTTTCGACACCTTATTACCAAGGGGAGCATTATGGACTTTAAACTTCTGTTCGAGGAGTTTCCAACGTGCATTATACCCTACGACTACGAGCGCTATGCCAAGTGCACGGAGCGCTACGAGATGGTGACTACAGACTGCGCTACGGGCAAGGCGTGCTACTATGAGGAGAAGAGTGATCCGAAGCGCATTATCGATATCGTGCGTGCCTCAAGCTCGTTGCCTTATGTCTGCCATATTGCCCAGGTTGATGGTCGCAATATGCTCGATGGAGGCATCGCTGACTCGCTACCTATTATGCGAGCCAGAGATTTAGGGTATGATAATAATGTGGTCGTTCTGACCCGCAATAAGGGGTATCGCAAGAAAAATAAGCCATCCTTTGTGCTACCATTTGCATATTGCAAATATCCAGCTCTTAGGGAGAGACTTCGTAATCGTAACTTAGAGTATAATAAGCAGATAGCGTTCATAGAGGAATTGGAAGAACGTGGCGAAATAACAGTAATACGCCCCGAGCGCCCAATCGAGGTTGGACGTATGGAGAGGAATATAAAACGTCTCACTGCACTCTATGACGAAGGCTACGACTTAGCCTCTCGGATAGATTTTTGTATAGAGTAATTTGGTTTTATCTAAACAATTTTGTATCTTTGTGGGTCTTAGGGGCGTTGAGTGGAGAAAATTATGAAGACAATTAAGGAGCATTATACCGATTTGAAGTGGCATCAGAAGATTGCGTTCAATCTTTTGTGGTGCATCTGTTGGCTTACAAGCTACCTCCCACGCTTTGTCCGTTATGGTCTTTTGCGACCCTTTATCACATTAATCCTCCGCCTTGTAGGCTATCGCAAGAAGGTTATTTTGCGTAACCTTAGAAACTCATTCCCAGAGAAGAACGATAAGGAGATTAAGCGCATTATGGCGAAGTATTATGTTACTATCGCCGAGGTTGCGGTTAACACCATAAGCCTTATTAGTGCATCGCCCAAGCGCAAGCAGAATGCCTTGCTATGCGATCAGGCAGAGGAGCACGTGGCTAAGACTAAGGATACCGACTGGATTATGATGCCCGCGCACTATGGTTGCTGGGAGTACTATCCGCTATGGTCGTGGAAGGATCAGTCACAGGAGTTTGAAGGAGTCTACCACCCGATGAAAAACCCTATTTTCGAGCTTCTATTCCTTCGTATTCGTACCTTCGGCAAGAATAACACCCTTGTGCCAATGGCAGATGCGGTGCGCTACTATGTAAAGAATCGTAGCCAGGAGCGTAAGATTGTAATCGGCCTTATCTCGGACCAGAGTCCTATCCTTCGTGCCGATACTGAGTGGATAGAGTTCTTTAATCAGCCTACCGCCTTTATCGATGGCGGAGCACGCATAGGCCTACGTTTCGGTATTCCGATCTACTTCACCTATGCTGAGCGCATCAAGGCTGATAGCTATAAAATTAAGCATATAGAGATCTACGACGGCAAAGAGCAGGTGGAGAGTATAGAGATTGTTCGCCGCTACGCTCAGCATTTGGAGGCAATGGTGCGCGAGCATCCCGAGTTGTGGATGTGGTCGCATAATAGATGGAAGCATACACCAGAGAAGCAGGCCCGCAAGTTTGGCGCTAAGAAATAAATATTTGAAGAATGGATATAGTTATAACATACGTCAATGGTCTTGACCCCATTTGGCAGAAGGAGTACTCAGAGTTTACCAATACACCTATCCTCGAAAAGCGTTTTAGGGATTGGGGTACGTTGAGATATCTCTTCCGTGGTATAGCTAAGAATATGCCATTCATACGCAAGGTGCACCTTGTGGTATCGGGCGAGAGTCAGGTGCCAGAGTGGTTGAATAGAGAGGAGGTAGATGTGGTATTGCACCGCGATATCATCCCTGCGGAGTATCTTCCTACTTTCAATAGCAACACTATCGAGACCCACCTGCATAATATCAAGGATTTGGACGAGGAGTTCGTATATTTCAACGACGATCTCTTCCCAATGCTCCCAATCAAGCCTACGGACTTCTTCCGCGACGGTAAGGGTGTTATCGCTATGAGCCACCATCTTTTGGCTCTCGATATGTTCAAGCAGATATGTCGCAATTCCGACCGCCTTGTCCGCAAGGCATTGGGCATCCGCAATTCAATATGCTTCCTACGCCCACAGCACACCTGTGTACCTATGTTCCGCAGCGAGAATGCGTGGCTATACAATAAGATGAAGGAGGAGATTCTTAACTCGCTATCACCAACGCGCAAGAGCAAGAATGTAACGCAGTATATCTTTACAAACAACCTCTTCCTAAAGGGGCGTATTATCAATGAGCGCCAGTCGAAGCAGCACTTCTCAGTGGGTATTGCACGCGACAGTAAAATAGAGTCGTTCTTGGATAATCCAACCCATAAACTCGTCTGCATCAACGATGTAAAACTAACGGAGGAGCGCTACGAAAGTATGCGAAACACTATCCTAACCGCAATGGAGAGACGCTTCCCAGAGAAGTCTAAGTTTGAGAGATAAAATAACAATGCCGACCACGCGGTCGGCATTGTTATAGAAATCATATTAATCTCGTGCCCTGCCAGTACCTCCACAGTCCATGCATTTTCCAGAGGTGCCACATGAGTAACAGAATTCATTTTCCCATTGACCTGTAATATTGTTACCAATTGTGAAAATGCCATCTCCGTCACAAGCTTGACATATTCCAGTTCCATTGCATCTTTCGCATTGTCCGTTTGATCCGCAAGACGCAAAACTGACACAAGCTATAAATAAAAGTGCGATTTTTTTCATAATTTATAAATTGTTTTAAAGTGTCAATATTAAATATGTAGACTAATCTCCTACTTTAGACTTAAATAAAATATATAATAGGAATATACACGCAATAATGAATAAAGGTGCTCCTCCTATTTCGTATGCTTTGTCTGCAATGTTCGAAAAAGATAATATATTCATAAATTATTTTATCTGTATACGTCAAAATATTCTTCTGATGATCTTGCCAATACACCGTATGATGAATTTGAGATTTGTACTGCGCATTGATATGATCCTGATTGTTGGAACATACCATAAGGTATGTATAGAACACAGTCATCCCAATATGTATTTTCATACGTGACTTTTACATTGCATCCCACACATAATTGTCCATCTGTAGTTCTAAAATGTCCAGGTGCTCCGTACGGTGCTTTAATAGGATTGCCGTAGTCATCGAAGAAATAGGCTGCGATATTTACGGTCCTACCCTTTAAATCATCTACAGAACAACAAATATGCACGGCTAAGCAATTTGTTCCAGAATATCGAACATTGTGCTCAAGTGATATATAGCTGATATCTGCAGATTGAGCTGAAGATGATGCGTATATACCAAATACTGCAATTAGTATTAGAAATAGTTTCTTCATAATACATTTAGTTTTTTATCTATCTACTACATTATTGATATTTCCGTTAAGTGTAGCAATTAGTTATGGGGTAATGATGCAAAAAAACGCCACTTTTTACATCATTACCCGTTATGTTATTTGTTCTTCTTAGATGCCGCATCCCATACCAAGCCTCCCACTAACGCAACAATAAATACAACGAATATTATTGGTAGTAATATTTCGCTTAACATGTTGAATAGCTCCATATCTCTATATAATTACATTAAAAGTATTAGGTTTAGTACAAAGCCAGCTGCAGCTGCACCCAAATATATGCCTGGATCATTCTCTTTATCTTTGTTAATAAAGTATATGATTACACCAAGAATAGGACACAAAAATGATAGAATGACTAATAAAGTTCTCATAATAAAAATTTAATAATGTGTTAATAGTTACTTTGTGATGTCCACGTGAAAGTCTGTTCTGAGAAGGGAAAACAAAAAAAAGTGCGGACTAAATTACCTTATATTGGAAATTGAGGTCTTTGACTACCTGTACATCCATATATACGGAATAAAGCCCACACCATAGGATAGTGTGAGCGTCAAACTTTATTCCTTGGGTGCAATGTTGAAAGTGTCGAAGTTTCAATTTCCCGAAATACAAGCTAACGCTTTTTATGTTAATATGTCCCTATTATCTGTTATTTATTCATAGGCATTAATACTATTAAATTAGAAGATATAAATGATGTTGATGATTAATGTAAACCTATAATATCGTTTTTAATAGTTGTACTATCCTAACAGTTGTTGTATATTATAAGATTGTGTAATGTCGTGATTAGTATTGATGTTTTGAGAATATTCATCTATATAACCCCATACACCATAAAATATTCTATTGCCTGCATGTACTTCACAGTCTCCACTTGCATAGAGAAAATATGTAGCAGGAATAAAACCAGCACGGCTAGGGTTGTATACATACAATTTAAATGTGTAATCATTAATTCGCTCTAACTTATAATCAAAGACACAAGTAGGAGTACCAGTAGCTGATAACTTGTATTTTCCATTTTCTACAATGCCAGAACATTTGATACCGTCTTGATTAAAAGATATAGTAATCTTTTGTGCAAAAAGTGTAGTTGAACACATCGCAAATACTAATACAAGAATAAATCGTTTCATAGTAGTTAAGTTTGTTGTTTGTAAAAGTATAGCCCGCTATAATAGAGTAATCGTTGGTGAACCTTAAACAAAAAAAGTGCGGACTAAATTACCTTATATTGGAAATTGAGGTCTTCGACTACCTGTGCACCCACATATACGGAATAAAGCCCACACCATAGGATGATGTGAGCGTCAAACTTTATTCCTTGGGTGCAATGTTGAAAGTGTCGAAGTTTCAATTTCCCGAAATATAAGCTAACGCTTTTTATGTTAATATGTTCCTATTATCTGTTATTTATTCATAGGCATTAATCTAATTTGTCAGTTAAAACTATGCAAAATTAAAAAATATTCCTGAAAATAGCAATACTTATTTGACCTATTTTAGGTGCGATTTAAACCCCTTTCTCTAAAGAGAGAGTCACAAAATTAAATAGAATTCCCCAAATATGCAACACTCTCGGTGCGGTTTGTTGTAACCCTTCAAAATAATACTGGCGATGAGAGGGGTCTCATCGCCAGCTATAAAGAGGTATCTTTAAATTGTTTGTGTCTTTGTATAAAATATTTGTAAGTTAAAGACTACCACCAGTCCTCCTCGTCATCGTAGTAATCCTCCTCTTCCTCGAGCAAGTCGTACAAATCCTCCATATATGAACCGAAAATCTCAGCAAGCTCATCTGCATACTGCTCTACAACTTTGTCAACCTTAGCCTGCTCCTTTTTGTTAAGATCTGAGTACCACTCATCAAAATCACCGGCAAGCTTCTCAGCCTTACCAAAATTACCATCGTCAAGTGCATTAACGATAGCCTCGCACTTCTCCTTAGCCTGATCCTCTACATTTGCACATGCAAAGCTAAAAGTAGCAACCAAAAATAGTAGTAAAAACTTCTTCATAAATTTAGTAGTGTTTAGATTGCGCCTACTCTTTATCGGATTTTCGGCAAACTCCCTCCTCTTTATAATTTTCTTTCCAACAAAATTAAATAGAATTTTCTATATAAGCAAAGATTATATAAATTATTTTTGAAAAAATGGGTGCGAGAGTGGTGACTTTTCGCAAAAATATATAATTTTGTGAACGAAAATAGTATGAACGTATAACAAGTTCGATTAATATATGACACGAGATAATATTGAGATTATCCAGATAAATATCTCTGGCGAGGATAAGCCGGGTTTGACCTCTTCGCTAACGGGTATTCTTGCACGCCACGATGCTTTTATCCTCGATATTGGTCAGTCGAACATCCACCAGTCGCTAACGCTCGGAATCCTATTTATGACAACGCCTGAGCGCTCGGGCCAGATTATGAAGGAGTTGCTCTTCAAGGCTTCGGAGATGAATATCTCGATTCGCTTTGAACCTATCACCGAGGAGCAGTATAGCAACTGGGTAACAGGTCAGGGTAAGCATCGCTATATCATCACTATGGTGGGTCGTCGCATCACTGCAGAGCATATCTCACGTGTGACGAAGGCAATCTCGGACGAGGGTCTTAACATCGACGATATCAACCGTCTTACTGGTCGTATGCCGTTGGATGAGGATGAGCGTGCGCCAAAGACAAGTATCGAGTTCTCGGTGCGAGGAACACTGCAGGATAAGGGTCGATTCCAGAATGAGCTGATGCACATCTCGACTGATGGCGAGGTTGATATCTCCTTCCAGAAGGATGGCATCTTCCGTCGTTCACGCCGTCTGATATGCTTCGATATGGACTCTACGCTTATCCGCACGGAGGTTATCGATGAACTTGCAGATCGCGCTGGTGTAGGCGAGCAAGTGCGTGAGATTACAGAGCGTGCTATGCGTGGCGAGATAGACTTTATCGAGAGCTTCAAGGAGCGTGTGGCTCTATTGAAGGGCTTGGATGTGAGTGTTATGGAGGATATTGCCAATAACTTGCCTATAACCGAGGGCGTGGACCGTATGATGACTATCCTTAAGCGAGTAGGCTATAAGACGGCGATCCTATCGGGTGGTTTTACCTACTTTGGTAACTATCTAAAGCGTCGTTTTGGCTTCGATTATGTCTACGCGAACGAGTTGGAGGTTGAGGATGGCAAGCTCACGGGCCGCTACCAGGGTGAGGTTGTGGATGGCGCTCGCAAGGCGGAGCTATTACGCCTTTTATGCCAGTTCGAGAATATCGATATTCAGCAGTCTGTGGCTGTGGGTGATGGTGCTAACGACCTCCCTATGCTTAATAGCGCGGGTCTTGGTATTGCCTTCCACGCAAAGCCTAAGGTGCGTGAGAATGCGCGTCAGTCGCTATCGACCGTAGGTCTTGACGGTATTTTGTACTTCCTCGGATTGAAAGATTCGTGGGTGGAGAAGCGATAATAGAGCTATCTTATGTTGCGCATCTTCACAATATTGACAATGATTATGCTTATCGGTTGCCAAAGGGTGACCGATAAGTTCGTTATAGAGGGTGATCTACCTGATGCGACAAACAGTATCGCCGTACTGCGTAATAATATCGTTAAGTCGGGCGGACTTACGATTATGGATGATGTCGTTGTGTTGGGACGTGTAACATCTGCCGATAGCGAGGATAACTTCTATGGCTCGTTGGTTGTGGAGGATGCTACGGGTGCTGTGGAGGTGATGATAGGAACAGCGAACCTAACAACGCGCTTCCCTGAGGGTCTGCGTGTCGCGCTAAGGCTTAAGGGGTGCTATGCCGACTACTCGCGCGGAGTGTTGCAAGTGGGTAGCGAGGCTCCCGAGTATGAGTATTACCGTGTAGGCAATCTCCTCTCGCCAGAGAGGGTAGACGATGTTATCATTCGTAGTTTAGATGTGGACCCTCTGCAACCTGTCGTAACAACCATTGCCGAGTTACAAGGCTCTATGTGTGGTCGACTTGTGGAGCTTCGTGGACTACGTTTGACCGACTCCTCGTCGATAGATACTCTTGCCGGTGAGGACTTGAGTCGTGCTACATGGCAAGGATACTCTATGTTTAAGGATCAACAAGGCGATAGCATCGCTATATATACACGCAACTATGCCCGCTATGCCGAGCGTCGCATACCGTTGGAGAGTGTTAATATCGTAGGTGTGCTGCAGAGGGATAGCTATCGCGAGGGCGAGGAGTGTTACTTTATAAAGATGCGCTATGAGGCGGATTGTACTCTATATTAGCCTCATATTCTCGCTGTTTGGATGTAGCGATGATAGGGTGTATGTCGAGGCTGAGTATTGTTCTATAGCATCGTTATGGAGTTATGCGCGACAGGCTTCAGTGCCTATTACCGATAATATATATCTACAAGGCTCGGTGGTGGCTAATGATAGGTTTGGCGAGATAAATAGAGCTATTGTCGTATCGGATGCAAGTGGCGGTGTGGTGCTGGAGCTCGATATGGATAATATCGCCAAGCACTATCCTCTACATAGCCGTGTGCGGATACGTTGTGCAGGGTTGTGGTTGGGCACGGTGGGTCCTAAGCTAATACTCGGTGCTAAGCCCGAGGGGGATTATGTCGTGGATAGACTCCCAGCCAGCAGGGCACTTAATATAATCACTCCGCTTCCAGAAAATAACGATACCCCAACTATTAGGCATCGTAAGATTGCCGAGTTGGAGTATCGTGATGTGCTTAGTTGTGTTGAGGTCGAGGGTATAAACGTCGTAGAGGCGGAGTATGATGCTAAGTGGGCAGATCGCGACCCGATTACCAATCACCCGATTACTACCGTGCGCCACTTCGTTCAGGGCAGTGATACTCTGCGCGTGGTTGTAGATGCAGAGTCTCTCTACGCTACCGAGCCAATACCTATCGCTAAGCTCTCCCTCTTAGGTATCCTTGATTGGTTCGAGAAGGATATTGCTCTTCGTATTACGGGATACAGCGTAACCGTTATTGATTAGCCTCTACTCGTAGAAGAACAAATCACCCTGCACGATATAGCGCGCTACGCCCTCGTTGTCTGTGGGGCTGTTAAACTGCGATACGAAGCGCTGTAGGTCGATGTCAATAGTTAGCTCCTTGCCTACGGCTCTGCTATCAATGCTCCAATAGTGGATATTGGCAGGGTTTCCTGGTGCCCAGTTAGCGCGGTCGTAGTTGTATGTACCCATCTGCACATAGTTGTCAGCGTTGGAGTAGAATATTCTGCCCTGCTGGCTCTGCTGTGTGCCATTTATAGATAGGGTATAGATATTCTCGTCGAACTCTGCAGCATTAACCGCTGTAGTGCCTAAATCGGGGAAGGTGCCCTGATCGTGACCGTGACCAGTGATAGAGAGGCGTAGCTCAATCTCCTTTGTACCCTTTGGAACAGCCACACTGCGAACACCAAGGCGCTCCTCAGCCTCTATATCGTGGCTTGCGATGCCATATACCCAGGCGCGGTTACCGCAGTTGTCCGTGGTTGCCGAGTCGTAGATATTCTTTACAGCGATAAGCTTACGCTCTGGCTCGCCCTTGTAGTGGATAAACCTTAGGGTTACGGCGTGTGCCATATCATTCCTTGCATCGAAACCGCCATAGTAGTAGCGGAACTCCGTCTCGCCCTGAAGAAGGCTCTGGAACTCGGTAACGTCCAAGTAGAACTTCTCTGTCCAGTCGCTCTCAAACATACCTCCAAAGGGGGTAAAGGCGCGGACAATCTCGTGCCACTCATCCGAAGCCTTATCCTTAACAAAGAAGATTGTGGTGTTGTCATAGTCGGCAGGACGCTCGCCCTCGCAGCCCATGGTGTACTCCAAGATTATGCGCTTGGAACTCTGCTCTGGGAAGTTGAGCGTAAAGCTTCCGTAGCTATCGCCCCAACCAGTATGCTCGAGGCGTATCTTCTCGGTTGCAACATCGTGTGAGGGTGCTGAACTCTGAGGGTTATGCTTGTAGAAGGGCTTGCGCTCTATCTGTGAGGCAACCGCCTTAGTATCGATATTTGGGGTGCTATCGCTCCCGTTCTCGCTACACGCTGTAGCGAGAACAAGGGTTGATAGAAGTATTGTTAAAGCTCTCATTAGATATCGTTGTTAAGCTGTGGGATATCGGTAGTGCGCTCGCGCTCGCCAAGTAGATGCTCTGAGAAGTAGTCTGCCATACGCCAGAAGAAGTACTCGTTCATATCGCCAAAGCCGTGACGCTGACCAGGCAATAGTAGCATATCGAAGCGCTTGTTTGCGCGAATCAAGGCATCCACAACACGCAAAGTACAACCAGGGTGTACATTCTCGTCGATATCACCGTGTACAAGGAGCAAATTACCCTTTAGGCGCTCTGCAAGCTCGTGGTTAGCCGAGATATGGTACTCAAATATTGTCTCGCCATCCTTCTCCACCTCGTTGATACCGTGGTGCTTCTCCGACCACCAGCGGTTGTAGATGTTGTTATCGTGGTTACCTGCGCACGATACAGCAACATCGAAGAAGTCTGGGTACATAAGTATTGCTGCGGTAGACATAAAACCACCACCTGAATGACCGTGGATACCTACGCGAGTGATATCTATATAGCTGTGACGTGCTGCGAGCTGCTGTGCTGCAACAACCTTATCCTTAAGGCCATAGTCGCGCAAGTTACCGTAGCCGTAGTTGTGATACCACTTCGAGCGGTCAGGGTGACCACCGCGGTTACCTACGGTGATTACCACAAAGCCCAACTGTGCCAAGCGGTCGGTGCGGATAAGTGGGTGATACCACGACTGCTCTACAGCCTCGGTCTGAGGACCTGGATATACATACTCAATGATAGGGTACTTCTTCGATGGGTCGAAGTCGTAAGGCTTGTACATAACGCCGTGAAGGTCGGTAACGCCATCTGCAGCCTTCACAACGAAGGTCTCAGGGTACTGGTAGCCCATTGCAAAGAGTGGGTCAAGATTTACAGTCTGTAGAGTCAAGAGCTTGCGACCCTCGGTGGTGTAGAGCTCCGATACTGGGGCAGCATCCACACGCGAGTAGGTCGTTGTGAAGTAACGGCAGTCGTCCGAGAGGGAGAAGGTGCCGTTAAAGCCCTTAGGGTCGAGTTGCTTAAGACCCGAGCCGTCGTAGTTTACGCGGAATAGGTGGAGGTAGTATGGGTTCTCCTCCTTGTTGTAACCCGTTGCAGTGAAGTAGATTACGCGCTTTGCATCATCCACGCCCAACACCTGCGATACGTGCCACTCGCCCTTAGTGATAGGGTTGAGGAGCTTGCCGTCGATGCTATAGCGGTAGAGGTGTGCCCAGCCTGTGCGCTCCGACCACTGGATAACCTCGCGCTCGTTGCTAATAAGTGTAGGCATCTGCCACTCGATAGAGGTATTCATCTCCTCGCAAACTACATCCTTAGCTGTTGCCGATGCTACATCCACCACGCAGAGGTCTGCGCGCTGAATATCGCGACTCTGACGGATAACATAGAATTTATCGTTGTCACCACACCATACCATACGCATTGGACGCTCGTAGCTATCCTTGTGCTTAGGGCTCTTAGGCGCGATAAAGAGCATCTGCTCCTTGTACTTAGGCATATCTACCTTACGGCACGCAAAACCCTCTGTATCGAAGAGTTCGAGGGTGAACTCTGGGCTCTGCTCGCCAGGCATCTGATACTTGTAGGTAAAGAGCTCTGGACGCTCCTTGAGCACGTTGATAACCCAGAAATCCTTGAGCATCTCGGTGTTGCAGCGCACCGTAGCGAAGTGCTTAGAGTCTGGCGACCACTGCAAGAATACGCGGTAGCGCTCACCCTCCTTGAGCTGCTCGATGCAGTCCTCAAACCAGTGGTATGCTGTAGCATCTGTAGCATCGGTTGTAATCTGATGCTCGACGATTGTTGTATCCTTAGGATTCTTCGCAAGCTTCTTTACATCCTCCATCGACATACACCATAGGTTGTAGTCCTTCTGATATACCGCGATGCGACCATCTGGCGATACATTTGCCCAATCAGGGATGCGAGCCTCGCGCTCCTCAATCTTCTCCAAAGAGCGTGTAGCGATATCCCACTTGAAGTGGAAGGTTAGAGGCTTGCCATCTGCATCCTTTGGTGCGTAGTCGTTGTTCTCGACCATAACCCTTGCAGGGGTGATATCGAAGAGAACATATTTGTCATCCTTAAGCTCGATATTCTCCACTGGGGTGTGCTGAGCATCGAAAGGGTAGTTTGTTGCGAGTGTTACCTTCTCGGCGAGCTCTGCCATAGACCATAGCTCGCTCTGCTTGCCCGTTGCTGGGTCTACGATGTAGAAGTTCGTGCCGTCAATGGTCTTCCATGAATACCAGAACTTAGAGCTATTCTTAAACCAGTTTGGGCGTACCTCGGTCTGAGGTACTACGCGGCGCACCTTCGTAGGCGAGAAGCGCTCCGCGAGTTCGTAGTTTGGCTTCGAAGCCTCTGGCTCCGCACCCTTTGCAATGCCAACCGACACAATCGTCAGCGCAGCCGCAAAAATCAATGATAAACGTTTCATTCTATTTAAGTTTTATGTTGATAATATTCCAAGTTGCAAAGATAGAAAAAATAATTAGTAGTGAGTAATTAGTAATATTAAAAG
>JAZQYM010000081.1:0-9814 GCA_045633525.1 Alistipes sp.
GCAATTAATCTCGCGCGAAGCGCACCATACTTTTGAGGCAAAACTTCGTAATGCCTCGACTTTGCTATGGCTTGTAGAGCAACTTTGCTTGCTCTACAAGCCGTAGCAAAGTACAGTTTAAACCTTTCAGTTTTCACTTAAAACAAAGGGCGCAGCCCGAAGACCACGCCCAATTACTAATTACTAATTACTCTCTACTAATTACTAATTAATCCCTTACTCTTTCCACATCATAATTGTTGATTGGAAGGTATTATCCTCAGTAACAATAGGATTCCAGTTGTTGTCTGTTTCGTATAGCTGTATGATATAGACATCCTTGCTACTAATCTGCAACGCTCCCTTTGGAATTACCTCGCCACCATAGAGCTTACCATTATCGAACTTTACTCGCACTACCGCCTCGAGATTCTTATCGAGCTGTGCAGGTATGAAGGTGTAGATAAAATCCTCGGTTAGATGTTCTATAAGCTCCGTGCGCTCAGCATTATTGTAGCCCTCCATCGAGCCTTCGTACCAACCAGCCTCTTCGCTATTCTCAATATCGCTATATTCGATATTGTAGTAGACTTTGTTTATAGTGTCGAAGTTGTACCATAGTGTGTTTTGCAGACTCTCCAAGCGCTGGAACACCTTGGTGTCATCAACGAAATCATCGCACGCCACAAGACCCAATGCCATTATCGTGCATATCAAGTATTTAACCTTTGCCATAGCTCTTTGTTTTATATGGTTGTTATAAATCATCTGCGCAAAGATATAAAGTTTTATAAATAAAACCTATCGTAAAGGGCAAAAAAGTGGTGGTATGAGCTAAAAAATCTGGTGTGAAGGTTTGCGTTTGGAAAAAAAACACTACCTTTGCGAGCCTTTTGTGCGTATGCGTATTATGCGTGACGTGCGGGGCGTGAACTATTTATTAACAATTTAACGAGCGATTGTATCGCAAAAACTATTTCCATTATGGAGCAGAAGAATTTTGCAGCGAATGAGAATTTCGACTGGAACGCATTTGAGAACGACCTTAACCTTTACGGTGGCCAGTCTAAGGAGGCTATCACTGAGGCTTATGGTAAGACAATGTCAAATGTTGCAGTAGGTGAGGTTGTTGAGGGTACTGTTACCGAGATCAACAAGCGCGAGGTTACTGTAAACATCGGCTACAAGTCTGAGGGTCTTATCGCAGCAACAGAGTTCCGCTACAACCCAGAGTTGACAGTTGGCGAGAAGGTAGAGGTTTACGTTGAGTCAGTTGAGGACAAGGGTGGTCAGTTGGCACTCTCACACAAGAAGGCTCGTCAGCTCAAGAGCTGGGATCGTGTAAACGAGGCTTTGAACAACGACGAGATCATCAAGGGTTATGTTAAGTGTCGCACTAAGGGCGGTATGATTGTCGACGTATTCGGCATCGAGGCATTCTTGCCAGGCTCACAGATCGACGTTAAGCCTATCCGCGACTACGATGTATATGTAGACAAGACTATGGAGTTCAAGGTTGTTAAGATCAACCAGGAGTTCCGCAATGTAGTTGTATCTCACAAGGCTCTTATCGAGGCAGAGCTCGAGGCTCAGAAGCAGGTTATCATGTCTAAGCTTGAGAAGGGTCAGATCCTTGAGGGTACAGTTAAGAACATCACTACTTACGGTGTATTCATTGACCTTGGTGGCGTAGATGGTCTTATCCACATCACAGACCTTTCTTGGGGCCGTGTAAACCACCCAGAGGAGGTTGTTACTTTGGACGAGAAGCTTCAGGTTGTTATCCTTGACTTCGATGAGACAAAGAAGCGTATCGCACTTGGTCTTAAGCAGCTTACAGCTCACCCATGGGAGGCTCTTAGCGCAGAGCTTAACGTAGGTGACAAGATTAAGGGTAAGGTAGTTGTTGTTACTGACTACGGTGCATTCGTAGAGGTAGCACCAGGCGTTGAGGGTCTTATCCACGTATCTGAGATGTCATGGAGCCAGCCATTGCGTTCAGCACAGGAGTTCATGAAGGTTGGTGACGAGATCGAGGCTGTTCTTCTTACATTGGACCGCGAGGAGCGCAAGATGTCTTTGGGTATCAAGCAGCTTACTCCAGATCCATGGGCTGAGATCGAGAACAAGTACCCTGCAGGCACAAAGTGCACAGCTCGCGTACGCAACTTCTCTAACTTCGGCGTATTCGTAGAGATCGAGGACGGTATCGAGGGTCTTGTACACATCTCTGACCTCTCTTGGACTAAGAAGGTAAAGCACCCATCAGAGTTCACACAGGTAGGTGCTGAGCTTGAGGTTGTAGTTCTTGAGATCAACAAGGAGAACCGTCGTCTTTCACTCGGTCACAAGCAGCTTGAGGAGAACCCATGGAACGGTTTTGAGAGCCAGTTTGGCGTAGATAGCGTACACCAGGGTACAGTAACTGAGGCTAACGACAAGGGTGTTGTAGTATCTTTGGGTGAGAACATCGAGGGCTTCTGCCCAGCTCGCCACGCAGTTAAGGAGGATGGCGCTACTTTGAAGGTTGGCGAGACTGCTGAGTTCAAGGTATTGGAGTTCTCTAAGGCTACAAAGCGTATCACTCTTTCACACAGCCGTATCTTCGAGGAGGCTAAGCGTGAGGCTGTAGCTGCTGAGAAGGCAGAGCGTCGTGCTGCTGCAGATGCTGCTAAGGCAAGCGTTAAGAAGATCAACGCTCAGGTTGAGAAGACAACTCTTGGCGATATCGCAGGTTTGGCAGAGTTGAAGGCTCAGATGGAGAACAAGTAATTCTTTTGAATTATAAGGCGGACATCTACTGCCGCTAACAAAAAGTCCCGACAATGGACAGTACGCTTTAGTACAGTCCATCGTCGGGATTTTTGCCGAGCGTTGTATCTGCAGCCTTCTAATCCAAAATTATAATTTCTTGTGATAAGCCGCAATCTGCGGCACATCCCTAAAAGTAAACCACTCAGGGCTGTAGGTCAACTACTATCCCTGAGTGGTTTCTTTTGTGATGCACCACATTTCAGGGTTGTGCTACCCTGAGAGTTTGTGTCTGTTTCGCTTGTTTCAAGCGACAGCTACGCTGAAGGGCCAAAAGGGCCTAAGAGGTCTGAAAGGGGAAAACTGAAAAGATTTCTTTCAAAAATGCAGAGCCTTTTAACTGTTACTAATTACTCTCTACTAATTACTAATTACTAATTATTTTTGCCCCTTCTGCCCCTTTAGGCCCCTTTCCTAAAACAACCCCGCGGGTATTAAAAATAATACCCGCGCTACGGTAGAGTAGCGCGGATATAGTAAAAATAGAGTTAT
Organism: Alistipes sp.; assembly: GCA_045633525.1. Lineage (GTDB taxonomy): Bacteria > Bacteroidota > Bacteroidia > Bacteroidales > Rikenellaceae > Alistipes. Next base: position 3,283 of record JAZQYM010000081.1, read on the forward strand.
GATTTACTCTCACTAAAAGTCATAACCAATAATAGCATTAGCATAATCTTTCCAACCATCAGCAGACTTATAAGTATCAACAGATTCCGCAGGAACGTGAATTACCACTTCTTCACAAATACCCTTAAATGCATCTTCTGATAATGACGGAGGAATAATTGCTGCAATATACAAATTAGTTAGATTCTCACAATCTTCAAAAGAACACTCGCCTATTTGAGAGAGCGTCTTAGGCAAGAAAAGTGTTTTAAGTGTGATGCATTGCCTAAACGTTCTATCAATTGAAGTGAATGATGAATCGAGGAAATTAAGCTCTTCGATAGCTGTATATCCAAAAACTGTGCTACCAATAGCAGATATATTCATTTTTGCACCAGCAGCAACTACTCCATTAAAGCTTTCCAAATTTTCACAATGCCAAAATGCACAATCGTCTAGCTCAATAGTACTACCATCATACATTGCGATTTGGAAATACCTTAGATTATCAATTCCTGCAAATGAGTACGCACCTATTTTATCATAATAATACGATGATACGATTGCATCAGAATAACTAAATTCGCTTGGCCATCTTAACAATATTCTTAATGACGCCTCCTCATAAGCTAGTTCACCGTGCATTCCAACCCAGTACACACTACTGCCACCCATAAACCAGCCCATTCCAGTTGTCATAGCAAATGCTGTACTATCAATCTCTGTAACTGAACCTGGGATACGTAAACCATTGATATTCGAGTTATAAAAAGCGCAATATCCAATTTTTTCCAACTTTGACCCACTGCTGATATTGAACCCTTGGATGTGATTACAATTTGCAAAAACGAATGTATCGACATATTTCATATTGGGACCTATAGTAATAGTTGATATACCTACATGTTCGAAAGGTGAATTGTTGTATCCACCGCCTAAATCTCTATCAACATACAATGTGGTCGAAGGAATATTGTCGAATGAATATGATATCCACAACTCTGTATCACCAGTCTCTAAGATGATAGATGACACATTAGTACAATCAGCAAAAGCCAAGTATCCTACTTCTTGAATATTGCCAGGAATGGTTACATTAGTTAATGATGAACACCCTTCAAAAGCGCGACTATCAATGGTTGTCAAATTATTATTAAATGTAACACTCTGGAGATTTTCATTCTTGTAAAAAGCACGACTTCCAATGATCGTTATATCACGGTCAAAGGTAATTATACCCTTACCTGTATAACTGTTCCACTCGCTTGAAATAACATTTGCACCAAATGTATCAAAAGTCCAATCTGGCTCAATTTTCTTCGTTGCAGTGTACCAAATCTCATTATTTGCAATTGTGCGCACCTCCGAACAAAATGCCATCTTTGCCATAGGCTGAATAGTGTTGCGCTCGATAACAAGCTCATTCTCTGTTGAAAGAGTCATTGGTTTGTAGCCATCACTCTCAATCTCCACTGTAAAACCATTCTCAAAGGTCTGAGGTGGAAGTGAGATATAGAAGGATGTAGCCTCAGCACCTAACTCAACGCCAGCACCACAGTCGAGAGTAACCTCAGTAAGAATAGTATCATTAAAAACAAGATTACCGCCCGCATTGTTATCATCAGTGCCACCCATCTCAGATGCGAGGGTTGCCTCGGCAGTCGCGGTATCTACATAGATAAGACCCGCTACCTGCTCGCCATTGTTGCCGCGGAACTTAATGCTATTTACAACCTCGCCATTACCCGTAAGTTGTAACTTAAGCCAACCGCAGACGCTCTTCAAAGAGAACTGCGTAAACTCGCTCTGCGATACCATAAGGTTGCTACCAATGCCATAGCTACCCTCTGCGTAGTATTGTGTTGCAGGGAGTGTAGCATCAATAGCATAGTTATCTGTGTTAAGCCAATAATTCTTGCTATAAGGGTACACAACAACGGTCTTTGTTGTCTGTGTTGTTGCTGTGGCATCCTCCACACGCTGTAGATTACCAATACGCTCGCCAGTCTCACCCTGATACTGCCACTTTTGGTTAGCATCTGAGCGATAGAATACAGACACCAAATCCTCTTTAGTCCACACGGTCTTCTGTGCCTCGTTTAGTTGAATACGGGTTTCGTTATCCTCGAACCCTACTCGAATAGTCTCAGGGGCATCAGTGCGAATAGCCAACTGCTCCTCGATAGGGTTTTGTGTACACGCCATAAAGCCAAATAGTGCGCACACCATTAGTAAAAGTTTTCTCATAGTGTATAAAGTTTTGTTATTGTTACCAATCCATTTCTGGGTTCTCCTCTGGGTCTTCCAAATTAGAGGCAGCGAAACCCCGCTCTACCTCGATATCAAGCACCTCAAATTCGGGCGCGAGATAGTGTTGTTTGGTTTGTGTCATAAGCATCTATGTTTCAAGTTAATATTTGCGCTTAAAACCACCCAACTCCAAAATGGAAATGTATATAAAAAGAAAGTGTGGAGTTGACTTTCGTTTATTGAATAGAAGGTTGTGGAAAGACCTGAATGAAAATAAACGATACAATGCCCCACACTTGGATAGTATGAGGAGTACGCACAGAGGGTGCATAGCCACATAGCTATACAAGAAATGAGTGCTATTCGTTCATCCTTTCATTCTGAAAACTTCCACATTTTCTATTCAGGACTGCGAAAACACTTTCTATATGTCTGCTATCTATCCGATAGCACTACAAATTTAAGAAAATTTTTCTAAACGAACAACACTCTGCAGGACATTGTTTAGTAACGATATATAATAAATCGGCGATGAACTTAGGTTCACCGCCGAAAAGACAATTATATATAAAGTATCGACTACTTCTTAGCCTTGATATATTCATCGATAGCCTTAGCTGCCTTGCGGCCAGCGCCCATAGCGAGGATGACTGTTGCAGCACCTGTTACGGCATCACCACCAGCGAAGACGCCCTCGCGTGAGGTTGTACCTACCTCATCGGCCTCGATGCAGCCGCGGCGGTTGATGTTTAGACCGCCAGTTGTAGATGCGATAAGTGGGTTTGGTGATGTACCCAAAGCCATAATCACAACATCGCAGTCGATAGTAAAGTCTGAGCCAGCCTTCTCCTGTGGTGAGCGACGACCCGATGCATCAGGCTCGCCAAGCTCCATCTCCACGCAGTTGATGCCTGTTACCCAGCCATCCTCAGAGCCGAGGATGCGAGTAGGGTTGGTGAGCATACGGAACTCGATGCCCTCCTCCTTAGCGTGGTGTACCTCCTCCTTACGTGCAGGAAGCTCAGCCTCGCCACGGCGGTAGACGATAACCGCCTCTGCACCAAGACGCTTAGCGGTACGCACAGCATCCATAGCAACATTGCCACCACCAACGACAACAACCTTGCGACCTACATATACAGGAGTCTCCGAAACCTCAGGATTCCATGCGCCCATCAAGTTTACGCGTGTAAGGAACTCGTTAGCCGAGAGTACGCCATTGAGGTTCTCGCCTTCGATGCCCATAAAGCGTGGAAGACCAGCGCCCGAGCCTACGAAGACAGCATCGTAGCCCTCCTTATCAAGAAGTGTGTCGATAGTCATTGTACGACCTACGATAACGTCGGTCTCGAACTTAACACCGAGCTTCTTAACCTCGTTAATCTCGCGAGCTACAACTCTATCCTTTGGCAAACGGAACTCTGGAATACCGTATGACAAAACGCCACCCAAGCGGTGCAACGCCTCGAATACATCGACTTTATATCCGAGCTTAGCCAAGTCGCTTGCACAAGCTAAGCCGGCAGGACCGCTACCTACAACAGCTACACGATGACCATTTGGCTCGATATGTGGCACCTCCGCCTCATCGCTATGCTCCAACGACCAGTCGCCCACGAAGCGCTCCAACTTACCGATAGCTACTGGCTCGCCCTTGATGCCAAGAACGCATGAGCCCTCACACTGCGACTCCTGAGGGCATACGCGACCACAGATTGATGGCAATGAGCTATCCTCGTGGATAGTGTCTGCAGCAGCGCGGATATCGCCCTCGCTGAGGTGGTGGATAAAGGTTGGGATATTGATATTTACTGGGCAGGCAGCAACGCAACGAGGATTCTTGCAGTTTAGGCATCGTGAAGCCTCGAGGAGTGCCTCCTCCTGGTTGTAGCCGTAGCATACCTCCTCAAAATTGGTGGCACGCACCTTTGGGTCTTGTTCGCGTACAGCAACGCGTGCTATCTTATTCGCCATGACATTTACATTTATGTTCGTGATTCTCTGATGCTGTTCTCTCCTGGTTGCGGTACATACCCTGACGGCGTATAGCCTCGTCGAAGTCTACCAAGTGACCGTCGAACTCAGGACCGTCAACGCAGGTGAAGAGTGTCTTGCCACCTACCGATACACGGCAAGCACCACACATACCTGTGCCGTCAACCATTAGTGCGTTGAGCGATACGGTAGTCTTGAGATTCCAAGGCTTTGTAGTTAGGCATACAAACTTCATCATAATCATAGGGCCGATGCAGATACACTCGTCGTACTGGCGACCCTCGGTCTCTACAAGTTCCTTCATAAGACCTGTAACCATACCCTTGAAGCCCTCCGTTCCGTCGTCGGTAGCGATATGTACGTTTGCGATTTTTGACATCTCCTCGATGTAGATAAGCATATCCTTGGTCTTAGAGCCGATGATAACATCGCACTTCACACCGTGCTCGTATAGCCACTTAACCTGTGGATATACTGGTGCGGTACCCACACCACCAGCAACGAAGAGGTACTTGCGAGCCTTAAGCTCCTCTGGTGCAATATGGATAAACTCTGATGGGCGACCCAATGGACCAGCAAAGTCCACCAACGAATCACCCTCGTTTAGGGCGCAAATCTTGCGTGTGGACATACCGATAGTCTGGGTAACGATAGTTACGGTACCAGCCTCGGTGTCATAGTCGGCGATGGTAAGCGGAATACGCTCGCCATTCTCGGTAGCACGAACGATGACAAACTGTCCTGGTAGGGCAGCGCGTGCCACGCGCTCGGCAGCAATCTTCATCTGATAGATATTCTCTGCGAGCTTGCGTTTTTCAACAATCTTAAACATCTTTTTAGTTTTAAGTGTGTTCTATAAATTAGTAAATATATTTTCGTTATCTTGGGTAGATTCTATTTTGGCTGTATTTATAGAACCCACCTTTTTAGGTATTAATCAATTATTGCGTTAACCTTAATGCTATGCATCGGTCTTATTGGGTCGTTGCTGATAATACGCAAACGTTCCGAGAACAACCCCTCCACAGCCGTAATACGCTCTGTATAGACTCTCACGCGGAGCTTTGTACTCTCGCCCGGCTGGAGTGTTAGACTTGATGCTATGCACTCTAACGCCTCGGATGTAGACTCTATACGACGCAACTTGAGGGGTGATGCTCCGCTATTTGTGACAGTTATCACCTCTTCTAAGACCTCTTTATCGTTTTTTATCTCCCCAAATTTAATGATTTTTTTCGAAATATCTATATGTGGAGCGGAAATATCGTCGACCATACTGAAATTATCCGTCACGATAGCCTCACAACTAAGTATATACCGCGCCTCGGTGTCACCTGTTTTTATGCGGAGACGGTCGCTAATAGTGCCGTAGGTGGTGTTGTCCTGCGGTGTCGTGTAGCGAAGCGTGATATCTCCTGTAGCTCCTGCGGGCAGGGTTGTAGGGTAGTCTATACTCAGCATCCCCGACTGCTCAGTAGACTCTATCGTGATGCTTATGGTCTGCTGTGAGGTGTTGATGCAACCGATCTGCTCCTCCGAGCTCTCGCCCTGCTCGATATATCCAAAGGCGTGGAAGTTGCTGCGTAGACGTAGACCATTGCCCATATCGAAGGGGTAGATCTCATCAATCGAGCGCTCGCGCTCCTGCACATATCCCTTAAGCTGTAGCTTTGTTATTAGCTCGCTGTCGGATGTGGTGACAAAGATGTGCTTATCTATGCGCCCAGGTCGGTTGTACGGGTTGAATAGCACCGTGATCTCGAATGTGGCGTTTGGAGCTATGCCACTCTTTGAGTATTTTGCGGTGGTGCATCCGCACGATGTGGTGATATCGGTTACAAAAATCTCTTTGTCGCCCATGTTTGTCGCAGTAAAGCGACACTCCACCTCGCCACCATCCTCGCGAATATGACCGAAATCGTAGCTTTTTACCGCGAACTGCAAGGCACTATCCTCGCACTGCGCGTATGCTGCAACGGAGCAAAGTAGGGCGATTACTATGATATATATATGTTTTGCTATTTTCATAATACAAATATACTTCTTTTTTGTGATATATCAAATTACCCGCAAATGGTATTTTAGGGTGCATAAAACAACTGTTTTAGGGCAAAAAACAGCGATTTTGCAGAAAAATGATATTTTTTTGTAAAATTTTTGCGAAAAAATTTGCAGAATAAAAAATAATGCCTACCTTTGCACCGCAATCGAAAGATAACGGTTCTTTACAATGCCTGAATAGCTCAGTTGGTTAGAGCACATGACTGTTAATCATGGGGTCCTAGGTTCAAGTCCTTGTTCAGGCGCT
>JAZQYM010000082.1:0-10371 GCA_045633525.1 Alistipes sp.
AGCATACCTTGTAAACACTGGTTGGAACGGTACAGGTAAGCGTATCTCTATCAAGGATACACGTGGTATTATCGACGCTATCCTCGATGGCTCAATCGACAAGGCAGAGACTAAGCAGATTCCAATCTTCGACTTCAAGGTGCCAACAGCATTGCCTGGTGTAGATCCTGCAATCCTTGACCCACGCGACACTTATGCTAACGAGGCAGAGTGGACAGTTAAGGCAGAGGATTTGGCTGGCCGCTTCGTAAAGAACTTCGCTAAGTTCACTACAAACGAGGAGGGTAAGGCATTGGTTGCAGCTGGTCCACAGCTATAATTTCTTGTGATAGGGGGTCATTCTCGACCTCTCAATTATTAGCCCGAATGGGAAATACGCTTAGTATGTCCCATCCGGGCTAATTTCATGTCGAGGCCAAGCCTAACCCCCTCTAACAAGAAATTGGGTCGCAACAAAAAAAGACGTTCAGAGCAATCTGAACGGCATTTTTTTTAATTAGTAGTGAGTAATTAGTAATGTTAAAAGCCTTTGGCTTTTTTGAGAAAAGAGACAACAGGTACAGCAAAGACAACAGAGACAGCAGGGAGATTTTCGTGATACCCGACCTCGCTGTTGTCCTTGTCGTCTCTTTCGTCTCTGTGGTCTCAAAAAAAAACCTTACCAAGCGCACGACCCAAATTTCTTGTCAGAAGGGCGCCGAGTGCTACACTCGGCGAAAAAGGCGACGATGGGTAGTACTTTGACGTACGTCCCATTGTCGCCTTTTTTGTTAGGGGCCGCAATCGACCCCTTATCACAAGAAATTAGTGGTAGATGTCTCCGCATTACCCTCTATCGAATCTGGTAGGTTCGGGAAGAAATCGAAACCTGTCCACTCCTCGATTTGGTCTACGGATACGGTGTAATTTGAGTATGTAGAGCCAGAGTATGCCTTATTCTCAAACCAGAAGCCTACTGTCTGCGCAGCAGTTACATTACCGTTGCTATCGGTAGTTGCTGATAGCACCACCTTGTAGAAGTAGTTTGGTATTGGCACTTTTTTCGTTGGCTCGTCCTTAGCCGAGGTGTAAGAGATAGTCTTTGTCTCGCCCACCTTGTTGAAGGCAACGCCAGTAACTATATAGAGTTTCTTACTCTTAGCCTTACTCTGCAAAGCACCCTCCAGCGAGCTCCAAATACCGCTATTAAAGTTGTCCTGTACCTGAGGCACGGAGTTAGTCACATAGAATGTCTGCAACTGCATCTCCTTTATACCATTACGCGAAGCATTTGGTATAAGGTGACCACGTGCGTATGGCGGATAGTCGCTGTATGTTGATTTGCACAAATTCACCTGATACTTTGTGTCCAAGAATGGGTTGTAGCTCCAATCATCTGGACGGCTCAACGAACCCATGTGCTTCGACTCGAGTGGATAAGCCACCCAAAGCGATGTATAGGTATCAGCATCATAGTAGTGAGTGTAGTTTCGCTCACCACTTGCCGAGACCTTTACCTCTGTGGCATTGGGATAGCGATTATCGGTACTAAATATACCTGGCAACTCAAGCCACGTCTCTGATGCTATTCCCGGGGTAGGGTCTGTGGCGGGAGGCGTAATAACCTCGCCTCCCGTTCCACTACCCGAAGATCACTTCTGATATGTTACGGTCATCGAATCCATTCGAACCTGACCGCCAGTCAATGATGTAATCACGAACTCGTTAGAAGATCCATCAAGAGTAACTGTTACCTTATCAGAAGCCACACTAACGGTTGCTCCAGAAATTGAATTCTTCAATGCTGTAGCGTATGTTCCATTATTACAATCGAAGACAATAGTAGTGATGTTACCATCTGCAGTTACAGTAATCTTAGAACTCTTGTAGAAACGAGCTGGATTTACATAGTCTGCAACATTGCTGGTTGAAGAGCCCTTATCATTCACGAGCTTAACACCCTCTACCTCCCAAGTTTGCTGACTTGAATTCCATGATTTACGGTTACCTGAAATAAACTTAAGCTCTGCTGTAACCTGCGTGCCAACATTTGCTGAGACAGCAGCCTGAGAAACATCGATAACCTGAGACAAAGTTCCACAAGTTACAGTAATCTTGCCCTCGACAGCTTCAGCACTTTCATTCTCAAGAGCCTCAATAGTCAAAACACCATTAGCATAAGCTGCAGAGAACTGAGTGTTATCTGACGAAATAACAACATCTGAAGTAGAGTTGTAGATATCCAACTTGATTGTCTTTTCACCGCCTGCTGCTAAAAATGATGCTGCAGTTGCTTCGAATGACCAAAATGCCAAAGTACCAGGAGTCTTAACCTCTACAAATGTAGCATTCTTACCCTGTGGAGCATTGCCATACTCTGTACGAATAGTCTTAACTGTGATGTCATCACCTACCTTAGCACATGAATTAGCCCAATACTTAGACTCACCATTTGGACCTACAAGACCGTAGATAAGAACCTCACCTGTACCATCATTCAAGTAGAAGTTACCATAAGATGTGTTGGTTACAGATGTGATAGTACCGTTCAAAGTGTAAAGTGGCGCAGCCGCAATCTCCTCGGCAGTTGCATCTTGTGGAACTACATCTGTAAGTGCCAAGAACTCTGCAATAGTAAGGGCAGTATCTACAGGAGTGTCACCAGACTGCTCGCCAGTAGTTACGGTTACAACTACTGCCTCCGAGTCTGTATTCTTGGTAGTGTCAGCAGCAATAGCCTTAACAGTAAACATATACTCTACCTTATAGTCACCAGTAAACACATAAGTAGTACCAGCAACCTCCTCCTCTACATCATCATCTACCTGAACTGTGTAGTGTGCAGCGCCCTCGATAGCAGCCCAAGTAAGGGTTACAACATTAACATTAACAGTTGCTGTAACCTCAGGAGTTGCAAGCTGTACTGGCTCTGCAGGAAACTCTGGCTCTACAGGCTCCTCACTACCAGTGTAGTTCTTGTATATAACAACATCAGTTTGACCTGAGCCATAGCAAGCGAAGATTGGAGGATTATTTGTAGAGTTATATCGCAACCAATTACGAGTGTTAGAACCCTGAGCCTTGATTGTCGCTACACCTTCAGCTGTGATCTCAATCTTCCAACTTGCGTTAGCATCTATATTATTCTGCGTTTTCAAATAATTCTTTGATGAAGAAGCGGCATATAGATAACCAGAACCTGTATTGAATGCGTATGTATCAGCAACACTACCGGTCTCAAGAGTAAGCACCTGTACAGCATCACCGAATGTTACAGTGTCGTCAACCTTTGTGATAGCAGCCTGAGCGCGGTTGTTGCTATTCTGAGTTGTTGACATAGCATAGTTTGCAGCCTGAGCAGCAATAATAATCTCATCACCAACAGCAAGGTCGTTTACATCTGTCACAAGCATCCATGCAGACTCGCTAACCTCCTGCTTTGCTACAGTCACTGAGAATGTAGACATATTACCTTCTGTGAATACCAATGAACGCTCTGCAGGAATCTCAACATCAGTTGCGTAAGTATCATCACCAGACTTTACTACAACAGAGAATTTATCTCCTGTAGCCATCTCGAATGGGTTACAAACGAAGTAGATATCACGAGTTGCAATAGGAGCGTCGTAAGTAAGAGTAAGGGTGTTGGTCTTGCCATAGTAGCCATACTCCAAAACCTTACCTGTAGTAGCATTTACATAGTTACGACCAGCCAAAACATCCTTCTCACCAGCAGTAAATACAACCTGTGAGATCTCAGCGCCCTCTGGCAAACCCTTGATGGTCATCTTACCAAGAGCCACAATACGCTTGAACTGCATGTTAAGCTCTGTTGGCTGTGCATCGAATACAAGCTGGTTTGCAACCAAAACATCTGCCTGTGGGTCGAAAGATGTTGCTGTAGGCTTCTGCTGATCCTTAACGATAACCTTAATCTTCTCAACATTTACCTTCTCTGCGTCATCCTCAACAACTGCTGATGCTGGGAAGATAGCGTCGTAAGTAAACTCAGAAGCTGAAGTGTTAGCTGGGAAAGATACGCTAAACTTAGCCTTACCATCTGCTGCGATAGTAGCGGCCTGTGTAGTACGGTAAACAGCTGAGTTCTCGATAACCTTCAACTGGTCACCCTCGCTCCAAGCAACCTTACCATTTGCCTCGTCGATGTAAGTACGAGTCTCCTCTACATCAGCGGTAATAGTCATTACTACCTCATTTGCGCGCTCTGGAGTGAAATCATCAACCTTCTCCTGGCACGCGATACCCATTGCAGCTACTGCAACAAGCATCAAACTCTTAAAGATGTTCTTCATAGCTACAATAAATTAAAAATCACCATTGTCATTGATGTCGAAGCCGTCACCAGCCTCACCAAAGTCGCCATAGCTTGCCTCGAAACCACGCTCGACAGCTGCCAAGACAACATCGAAATTAGGAGCCTCATAGCCCATAACCTCTGTCATTGTGTGTTTTTTCATAAAAAGTTAAATAAAGTTTAATATAGTTTGTAAATATTGTTTGTCTTTGTCGTTAAAATAGCCTCTCGGCAAACTGCTCAAGGTAGTGTCGCCAGTTGCGCCAGGTATGTCCGCCCTCGCTCTCAGCATACTCATATTCGTACTCCTTCGCGTCGAGCAGCGCTCTAAATTTCACATTCTCCTCGTAGAGGAAGTCATCCTTGCCGATGCCTATCCAGTAGAGCGCAACGCCCTTATCAAATTGCTCGGCGATAGCCTCCTCCAAGTTCTCGTACATTGAGACACCCTCCTTACCACGATAGATAGCCGCAGAGAAGAGACCCACATAATCGAACATATCGGGATAGCGTTTCGATATCTGCATAGCGTGGAAGCCTCCCATCGAGAGTCCCGCGATAGCACGGCGCTCCTTAGTAGGATATGTGCGATAGTGGGCATCGACCCACTCAACGATATCTGGGAAATACTCCTCGAAGCTACCATCCATCGAGCCACTCATATATGGCTTATAGAAACCCTCCGAAGAGTAGCCTGGAGCAGCATCGTGGCGCATACAGCCATTAGGCATAACCACAATCATAGGCGCAACCCTACCCTCGGCGATAAGGTTATCCATAATCTCAGCCACACGACCCGTAGCAACCCAAGCCTCCTCGTCGCCACCCATACCGTGCAACAAGTACAACACTGGGTAGTTGCGATAGTCAGCCTCGTAGCCCGCAGGGGTATATACAGTCATACGGCGAGCAGTAGTCTCAGGCGTAGCCCACACCCTACTTACAGCACCGTGAGGCACAGCCTGCGCCTTGTACAAGTCGCCACGACCACCACCAACGATAAAGTAGTTCATCAAAGAGCCCACATCGCGAACAGTGTAGACATTCTCCCTATCGAGAACACCCGCATTGCCATCCACCGTAAAGGTGTAGGTGTAGTAATCCGAAGCCAAAGGCTCGGTGCGGAACTCCCACACGCCAGCCTCGTTCTGAGTCATACTCTTAGCTCCCAAAGCAAAGTCGCCAACTACCTCTACGCTCTCAGCACTTGGGGCAAAATAGCGGAACACAACACTTCCATCCTCGCAGAGTTCAGGCGAGGTGACACCCTCATTCTGCCAGATATTCTGCTGCGCCGAGGCTACACTCACCGCGAACACAAGCATCAGAAGCGCAAATATTCTCTCTATTTTTCTCATACTAAGCATATAAACTACCTTACAAAGGTAGTAAAACTTTCCCAAATTATCCCTCTCTTTCGCAATTATACTTATGAAAATCTATCTTTTTGCGTATATTTGCATAAATAACACGAATTATGTATGAAAATTGGTATAATCTCCGACACTCACGGTGTTTTTGATAATGTACTTATGGAGTTTCTTGCACCCTGCGACCAGATTTGGCACGCCGGCGATTTCGGCTCGGTGGAGGTGGTAGACAAAATCGCTGAGTTCAAGCCACTTAAGGGCGTGTATGGAAATATCGACGGAGGCGTGATGCGTCGGATGTTCTCGGAGTTTAACCTCTTCGAGGTGGAGGGGGTAAAAATATTGATGACACATATTGGCGGCTACCCCCGACACTATGCCCCAAAGGCGTTGCAACATATCCACGTCGCACAACCCAAGATCTTCGTGGCAGGACACTCGCATATACTCAAGGTTATATACGACCCCATATACAACCTACTACATATAAACCCCGGAGCTGCAGGCAATTATGGCATCCACAAGGTGCGAACAGCAATACGCTTCGACATCGAGGCGGGAGAGATAAAAAATATGGAAATTGGCGAATGGCCAAGAAAACTATGAAACAACTTTTAACCATCGTAGCACTGCTTATTGCAGTAGCAACCTCAGCACAAGAGGTGGTAAAAACCACACACCACTATGCCACTCACGACGGCATCGAGCTGCTACTCGACCGCTACGATACAACAATCGTTCAGGAAGAGTGCCGACCCTGTATGATATTCCTCTTTGGTGGCGGATTTAAACAGGGAACACGCGACCACGAAATGTATATCTCATACCTCGAGCGCCTTGCCTTAGAGGGCATCGTGGCAGTCTCGATAGACTACCGTTTAGGTCTAAAGCTATATCCACCAACGGGAGGCAAAGTATCTATGGTTAAGGCACTTGCAAATGCCGTAAATGTTGCCGTAGAGGACCTATATGGCGCTACGAACTACATCATAACCAATGCCGAGGCGTGGCGCATAGATCCCGACCTTATAATGATTAGTGGCTCAAGCGCGGGCGCTATAACGGTGCTCCAAGCCGAGTGGCTCAGATGCAACTGCGAGGAGATTGCCGAGGCACTCCCCGAGGGGTTTCGCTATGCTGGGGTGGTGTCGTGTGCAGGTGCGATATTCTCGACTAATGGCAAGCCAAAATTCGAGCATCAGGCAGCGCCGATGTTGCTCTTTCACGGCACCTCAGACAGCAATGTGCCCTACGATAAATCCTCGATTGCGGGCATTGGCTTCTTCGGCTCGAAGCATATCGTAAAGCACCTGAACAAGGCACACTCACCCTACTACTTCTACTCGGCAGAGTATGTGACCCACACGCTCGCTGCAACCCCATTTATCGACCAGCAAGAGCTTATACTCCAATTCATTAACGACTATGTTTTGCGCAGCAAACAACTCTTTATTGAGGCAACAATCTATGACCCCACCATCCCCCAGCGCCCAACAAGCTTCTCGCCGATGGACTACATCAGGAGCAACTACGGAAGGTGAAAAGTGAAAGGTGAAAAGTGAAAACGGAAAAGTGTGGTGCGCTTCGCGCGCGATTAATTATTTGGAGACAGCAGGGACAACAGGGACAACAGGGACAACAGAGAAATTTATTATCATTCTGATGATACTCTGTTTCGCTGTGGTCTCTTTCGTCTCTGTGGTCTCAAAAAAAAACCTTCCCAAGCGCGAGACCCAATTTCTTGTCAGAAGGGCGCCGAGTGCTACACTCGGCAAAAAAGGCGACGATGGGTAGTACTTGACGTACGTCCCATTGTCGCCTTTTTTGTTAGGGGCCGCAATCGACCCCTTATCACAAGAAATTACTTGTTGTATGCCTTCATCACTGAGATAAGATCAAGCACCTTGTTTGAGTAACCCCACTCGTTGTCGTACCAAGATACAACCTTCATGAAGGTCTCGTTGATAGCGATACCTGCAGTTGCATCGAAGATAGATGTACGTGGATCGCCAAGGAAATCTGAAGATACTACAGCCTCGTCAGTGTAGCCAAGGATACCCTTGAACTCACCCTCAGATGCACGCTTCATAGCAGCACATACCTCCTCGTAAGTAGCTGGCTTCTCAAGGTTTACAGTAAGGTCAACAACTGATACGTCCAAAGTAGGAACACGCATTGACATACCTGTAAGCTTACCCTTAAGAGCTGGGATAACCTTACCTACAGCCTTAGCAGCACCTGTAGAAGATGGGATGATGTTACCGCAAGCAGCGCGGCCACCACGCCAGTCCTTCAATGATGGACCGTCAACAGTCTTCTGAGTAGCAGTTACTGAGTGAACAGTTGTCATAAGACCGTTTACAAGACCGAAGTTGTCGTTCAAGACCTTAGCGATTGGAGCCAAGCAGTTTGTAGTACATGAAGCGTTAGAAACGATCTTCTGACCAGCGTACTCAGATGTGTTTACACCGCAAACGAACATTGGGGTGTCATCCTTTGATGGAGCTGACATAACTACATACTTAGCACCAGCCTCGATGTGAGCCTGAGCCTTATCTGCTGGGAGGAACAAACCTGTAGACTCAACTACATACTCTGCCTCAACCTCGTTCCACTTCAACTGTGCTGGATCCTTCTCTGCAGTTACGCGGATCTCTGCGCCGTTAACGATAAGAACGTTCTTCTCCTCGCTATAGTCAACAGTACCCTCGAACTTACCGTGCATAGTGTCATACTTAAGCATATATGCCAAGTAGTCAACTGGGCAAAGGTCGTTGATACCTACAACCTGGAACTTCTCAGGCTGAGCGCATGCAGCACGGAATACCATACGGCCGATACGACCGAAACCGTTAATACCAATTTTAATCTGTGTCATAGACTTTTATTTATTAAGTTGTTAAATATTTATCTTCCGTTTCGACTTGCAAATTTATCGTTTTTTACTTGATAAAACAAGAAAAAACTAAAATTTTTTAATAATTCACTATTTACCCACACCTATTTGCACATTAGTCACCAGAGCAAGCAATATATATGCCATATATCTCTGCGACTACTCCACCTCCTCAAAATCGACATAATCTGCAGAGTCGACACCACTTACCTTCTTATTTGTTGTGGTGTTCTGCTGCGACTGCTTTGGCTGCTGCGCTTTGCGCGCATCTGCCTGCGCCTGCATCTGACGCACTAACTCCTCGAGGGTCATACCGTTGGCGCCACCCATACCAGAGAAACCGCCCATATTGCTAAAGCCTCCCATATTCGTAAAGCCACCCATACCGTTAAAGCCTCCACCTGTAGCTTGACGCATCTGCTCCTCCATCTGCTTCTTCATCTTACGCATACGCAAAACAAAGAATAGAATACCAAGCAACGCAAGAGCGATAATTCCCAAGAAGAACCAACCGATCCACTTTAATACAAATGGTGCAAAAACGCCCAAAAGCACAAGTATTATGCAGAACTTAGGGTTGCGCTCGATAAATGCAAGCAGACCGTAAAAAAATACCTTTAAGTATCCCATAATATTTCGTTGTTTATACCTTACCTATATATAAATATAACGCACAAAGGTAATAATTATTTTTTAATTAGTAGTTAGTAGGGAGTAATTAGTAATGGTTAAAAGCCGTTGGCTTTGATATTAGGGAGTTTAGGGAGTTTAAGGAATTTAGAAGAGATTCACTAAATTCACTAAATTCTCTTTGTGTCAAACGCAACATTAGCACCACGACCCAATTTCTTATCAGAAGTCGTGAAATGTGGTGCATCGCAAAAGAAAAAAAATGCTACCCAAAGATTACTCTCAGGGTAGCACTACCTAATTTCTTATTTTGCTTAGTTTGCCTCGATTTCAGTGTCGACAATCTCGCCATCCTTAATTGTGATTTCATCACCCTCTGGCATCTCGCCTTCCTCAGTAATCACAAATCCAACACCATTCTCACCGCCCACGACCAAATCGACATTTACAACAGTTGTTGTGTTGCGCTTGAAGGTGATGTCGTGTGTTCCCAATGGAGCGCTTGTACCATCTGAGTATGCAATACGGAGAGATACAGTAAGTGTCTCGGTGTAGTTCTCATTAAGCCAAACATCACGCACATTATTAAATGAGTAAATCGCTGATACCACATTACTCTCGGCAAGGTTTAGGCTAAGCTGTGGTGCATCTTCCATACGAATCTCCAAAGTACCATTCTCTGGATAGTCACCCTTTGCAACATACTTAGCACCAAAAGAGGTACGCTTAAGCTCGATAGTTGCCTTTGATTCATTATCACCTGGTATAAAGCCCTCCAACTCGCCATAGTACTGCTCTATATTTAGATATTCGGCAAAGAGTACTCTCTCCAAATTCAGACCTAAGTTGCCATAGATAAATGACATAGATAGTGGCGTAGCACTATATCCATTAGATGAATCTTGATGATTAAATGGGCTGCGATATGAGCCGTCGGAATAATGCTCTACCTTATTCTTTCCATCCTTAACCATTGTAGCTACAAACTTATACTCGTAACCTCTGATAAGCTTGATGGTGAGGTTGTCAACATTGTCAAAAAGGCCGTAAGCGAACTTTGTCCACTGTGCATTCTCAGCAGCAGGGTATGGGGTTGAGTAGACCTGAATACCATAGAGGTCGTTGTTCTCTTCGGCTCGTGTAAGTGGCTCATACTCATAGTCGAGCTCAACATTAAGACC
>JAZQYM010000083.1:0-3713 GCA_045633525.1 Alistipes sp.
GCCCTTAATGTTTATATATCGCTTGTTCCAAGCAAAACTATTACTAATTACTCTCTACTAATTACTAATTATTTATGCCTCTTCTTACAAGAAACAATTTCTTGCAAAAGGTATATATATTTACCGCTGCTGTTAAACAAAAATGGCGTACCCGATTTGGATACGCCACTCTCCTTTATTGTGGTGTGATTACTTAATCTCCCAAGTCTGACCTGAGCGAAGAAGATCGTCAACACACTTAATCTTCGCAGTTGCCTTAACCTGCTCTACCTGCTCTGCAACCTTAACGTCGTAAACATTCTCGTCATCAACGTCGCGGATAACACCTACTGCAACTGGGTACTCTGGATACTTCATTGCTGCAAGCATTGAGTGTAGGGTAGTATCTGCAGTCTTAGCATTGTGTGTAAGAACATTGTCGAGAGTGTAGCCATCCTCGCCAATTGTTACCACCTTTAGCTTCATATTCTCGAATACCAAGCCCTTCTTATTATCCTTGCCGAAGAGCATCTTCTCGCCGTGCTTTAGGTGGATAGTATTCTCCTCGCGGGTAGCCTTATCACCTGCAAACAATGCATGGGTCTTATCGTTGAAAATCATACAGTTAACCAAGGCCTCTGTAACAGCCATACCCTTATGCTTTGCTGCTGCCAACAAGCACTCCTTGGTTAGCATAACCTCCTGGTCGATAGTACGAGCGAAGAATGTACCCTTGGCACCGATAACCAACTCACCTGGAGTAAATGGCTTCTCTACTGTACCGAATGGAGAGGTCTTAGTGATCTTACCTAACTTGGTAGTAGGAGAGTACTGACCCTTAGTCAAACCGTAAATCTCGTTGTTGAACAAGATAACGTTAAGGTCGATGTTACGACGAATAGCGTGGATAAAGTGGTTACCACCGATAGCCAATGAGTCACCGTCACCAGT
The DNA here is from genome assembly GCA_045633525.1 of Alistipes sp. Taxonomy (GTDB): domain Bacteria; phylum Bacteroidota; class Bacteroidia; order Bacteroidales; family Rikenellaceae; genus Alistipes. Next base: position 931 of record JAZQYM010000083.1, read on the forward strand.
ACATACCCACACTGAAAGGTCTGGGTTTGCAGTCTTGATACCTGTTGCAATAGCGTTTGCACGACCGTGGATGGTGTGGAAGCCAAAGGTCTTCATATAGTAGATGAAACGTGATGAGCAACCGATACCAGATACGAATGTAAACTTGTTGTGTGGCTTGCCCAAAGCATCTGCTACCTCAGGCATAGTGCGCTGAACAGCGTTAAGGATAGCGTGGTCACCGCAACCTGGACACCACTTTACCTGTTGATCGCTCTTGAAATCAGCGGGAGTATACTTAAATTCTGCCATAGTTTTGTCGTTTTTAAGTTATTTAGTGGTGTTATATTACAACATTGAGTTAATCTTATCCTTGATCTCGATAACGGTAAATGGCTGACCCTCAGTCTTACCGTACGACTCGATAACAACCTCGCGGAACTGCTGACGCAAATAGCCTGCAAACTGACCCTCGTTCAACTCGCATACCACGATACGCTTGTAGCGCTTCAATACATCCTCTACGCCCTTCTGCAATGGGTAGATGTAGTTGAAGTGAAGGTGTGCAACAGACTTGCCCTCCTCCTGAAGCTGCTTAACAGCGCTGTGAAGGTGACCACGTGTACCACCCCAGCCGACTACCAATACATCAGCCTCGTTAGCGCCGAATACCTCAACCTCTGGAAGCTCATCTGCAACAAGCTCAACCTTCTTACGACGTGTTGTAACCATCTCCTGGTGGTTCTTAGGATCGTGAGAGATGCTACCCTTGATATGATCCTTCTCCAAGCCACCGATACGGTGCTCAAGACCCTCCTTACCTGGGAATGCCCAGCCACGAGCGAGCTTCTCGTTACGAGCGTATGGCATAAAGTCACCCTCGCCCTCTCCGCGTGGTGCTACGATAGGTGGCACGATAGCAGGGTAGTCGCTCATTGAAGGAATCTTCCAAGGCTCAGAGCCGTTAGCGATGAAGCCGTCGGTAAGCAACATTACAGGAGTCATATGCTCCATAGCAATCTTACCTGCCATAAATGCGTAGTGGAAGCAGTCGCTTGGTGATGACGCTGCGATAACAACCATAGGACACTCACCGTTACGACCGTAGAGTGCCTGGTTCAAGTCGCTCTGCTCGGTCTTAGTAGGAAGACCTGTAGATGGACCACCGCGCTGAACATCAACAACAACCAATGGCAACTCAGCCATTACTGCCAAGCCCATAGCCTCGCTCTTAAGAGAGATACCAGGACCAGAAGTTGTAGTTACTGCGAAGTTACCAGCGTATGCAGCACCGATAGATGTACAGATACCTGCGATCTCATCCTCAGCCTGCACGGTCTTAACCCCCAAATCCTTACGCTTAGCCAACTCCTCGAGAATTACTGTAGCTGGAGTGATAGGGTAAGAACCACAGAATAGTGGAAGACCAGACTTCTCTGATGCTGCGCAGAAGCCCCAAGCTGTCGCAGTGTTACCGTTGATAGAGCGGTAAACACCCTTCTCCAACTCTGCAGGAGCTACTGTGTAGTTGTTAGCGAACTGGTGTGTGTTAGCTGCATAGTTGTATCCAGCCTCGATAACTTTCTTGTTTGCCTCAGCAACCAATGGGTTCTTCTTTGCGAACTTTGAATCAAGGAAGCTCTTTGCGAAGTCATCTGGACGGTTGTACATCCAGAACACGATACCCAAGGCAAACATATTCTTACACTTAACCATTGCCTTGTTATCCATACCTGTATCCTTCAATGCCTCCTTAGTCATTGTGGTGATATCTGGGATAACGACATTGTAACCCTCGAGACCAAGCTCAGCGATAGGGTCCATAGTCTTGAAGCCAGCCTTAGTGATGTTGTCCTCAGTCATTGTGTCGCCGTCGATGATAACGGTTGCTGAAGGCTTCAACCACTTGCGGTTAGCGATAAGAGCCGCTGGATTCATAGCTACGAGAACATCGCAGTAGTCACCTGGGTTGTCAACACGGCTTGAGCCGATGTGTACCTGGAAGCCAGATACACCAGCTACTGTACCTTGAGGTGCACGAATCTCTGCGGGATAGTCTGGGAATGTAGAAATTCCGTTACCAAACAGTGCAGATGTGTCTGCAAATAGAGTTCCGGTAAGCTGCATACCGTCACCTGAGTCACCCGAAAAACGGATAACCACATCCTGCAACTGCTGTACATTTACATTGTCCATTGTAGTGTAGTTTGGAGTTTTATATAATTAATTATTGTATATTTCTTACTTTCTCTCAATGCCCAATATATGGCACACCATAATTTCATACAAATATAGTAAAAATAATTATAGCGCGTATCAAAAAATGAAAAATAATTGCAGAAATATCGATTATTATAATGCTTAGTTTAACTTGCTCCGTCCCACCGTCCCAAATGAAACTGAAAAGTGAAAAGTGAAAAGTGAAAACTGAAAGGTGAACTTTGCGATTAAGGTGAGAGCAGGGACGACAGGGACGGCAGGGACAACAGGGAGAATTTTTGATACTCTGTTTCGTTGTCGTCTCTTCCGTCTCTCTCGTCTCTGTCGTCTCTTTTTTTCTCAAAAAGGCAAAGCCTTTTAAAATTGGTTTTTGGTAACATCAGTAACACAGTAACAAGGGGGCACGCCCCGTTACTATGTTACTTTGTTACTCTGTTCTGATACTGAGCGCATAGCGTTAATGCACGCCCTAAGAGAGGAGGGCAAGAGTTTCCGTGAGATTGCTGAGATGATGGATTGCTCAGTAAGTACGGTACACAAGCACCTCGCTAAAGTAAATTAGTGATGTTCGCGTTCGTTCGTTC
>JAZQYM010000084.1:0-7383 GCA_045633525.1 Alistipes sp.
AGAAGGGCGCCGAGTGCTACACTCGGCGAAAAAGGCGACGATGGGTAGTACTTGACGTACGTCCCATTGTCGCCTTTTTTGTTAGGGGCCGCAATCGACCCCTTATCACAAGAAATTACCTTAGTCGAGGGGATAGGCTGCCACAAAACAATCCGCCACTCTCAACTCCTCCTGATGTGCCTTTAGGTTGGTTAGAGTCACATCTCCTACGATATAGTTGTACTCGTCAGAGGTGTACTGCTCGCGAATCTTAGTGAAGTTAAGGAGGTTACGCTGCTCGGCACTCTTGTATCTGAAATAGATACGGAAGGTGTGTTCGGTAGTGTACTTAGGAAGCACTGAGTCGTTACGCTTCTTATACTCGTAGCGATAGTTATATGCGCAAGCGGTGATATCGCTAAGCACTGCAGAGCCTGTTGGATGACCACCAGCACCACGACCAAACATAAACTGCTTATCGTAGAAGAGACCCTTGATAACAACACCATTAAACTCATCCTCAACACTATAGATATACTTATTACGCGAGATAAGCTGTGGCAACACGCACATAATAAGGCGATCATCGATCTTCTCTACGTGGGCTACAAGCTTGATACGGCGATCCTTCTCAAGTGCAAAGCGGATATCAGAGTCGTTCATCGTAGAGATACCGTAGGTAAGAATATCCTCAGGCGCAACATAGACACCAAAGGCGTGCATAGTGATGATAATAAGCTTATAGAGTGAGTCCCAGCCGTCGATATCGAGTGTAGGGTTACTCTCGGCAAAACCGAGGTCCTGAGCGAGCTTAAGAGCTGCGCTATAAGACATATTCTCGTTGAAAATCTTAGAGAGGATAAAGTTCGACGAGCCATTAAGGATACCCTTTACAGAGCATAGAAGGTCGTTGTCGTAATACTCCTCAAGGTTACGGATAACAGGGATAGAACCACAAGCCGAAGCATCGTAGAGCAGAGCTGTGTTATACTGCTCCTGAAGGTCGATAAGCTCAACGATATGGTGACCGAGCATCTTCTTATTACCCGAAACCACTGGGATGCGGCTCTTCAAAGCGCGCTTAACGATATCGTATGCTGCCTCAGCATCGTCGATAACCTCGACTATAAGGTTAATATCCTTATCGTTAAAGATATCGTCAGGGTTGGCAGTGAACTCAGCCTTTACACCACGCTCCTTCTGCAAGTCGCGCACGCATACACGCTTGATAGTCACATTTGTAGAGTTGATACGCTGCAATACATCGTATAGACCACGACCTACATTACCAAAGCCGAAGAGTCCGATATTAAGATTTTTCATATTCTATCTATTTAAAAAGTTATCAATTATTGTGTTCAATTTCTCATGTTCTACAAGGAAGCCGTCGTGACCAAACTCCGACTCGATAAGGTGATACTCCACATCGGCAATATGCTCGCGTAGTGGCGTATGCGCCTCGGGCGGGAAGAGTATATCGGAGCTTATGGCTACTACCAAGGTGTGCGCCTTGATAGCCCTCAACGCCTCGGCAACACCTCCGCGGTTACGACCTATGTTGTGCGAGTCTACAGCCTCCGAGAGACGGTAGTAGGACAAGGCATTAAACCTACGGCGTAGCTTCTGACCCTGGTACTGCTGGTAAGTGTGCGCACGGCGCTCAAACGAGACATCCTCGCCACCTTCCAGCTCCTGCTGTGTAGCATTGTAGGCAGCACCACCGCGATAGCTTATCAAGGCAATCGAGCGCGCAACTGCCATACCGTCGATACCTGCATCATCGCGTCTCTCACCCCAGCTCTTATCAAGACGGATAGCCATACGCTGCGACTCGTTGAAAGCTGCAGCCCAAGGCTCCGAGCAGGTGGTGGTGGCAATAAGTGCTAAGTTCTCCATAAAGTTAGGCTCCATAATCGCCCACTCCATACATTGGAAACCTCCTATTGAGCTACCTATCAACAACTTGACACGCTCTATACCGAGCGCCTTTGCCAGGAGCTGATGACAACGCACCATATCGCGTACCGTTATACGTGGGAAGTCATAGTAGTACTTCTCGCCAGTAACGGGGTTTACCGACAATGGCGATGTTGTACCATAGTGCGAGCCGAGGAAGTTGGCGCATACAACAAAGTAGCGCGTAGGATCAAGGAAACGACCCTCTTCCACGGTATGAGGCCACCAATCAGCCACATCGGAGTTTGCCGTAAGGGCATGACACACCCAGATAACATTATCCTTAGCCTCGTTAAGTTCTCCAAAGGTGTCGTAGGCAATCTCCAACTCTGGAAGCACCTCACCCGATTCCAACACAACGGGAGAATTATATTTATAGAGTCTCGCCATACTACAATGCGCTTAGTGCCTGCTCGTAGTCGGCGATTATATCCTCCACATTCTCCAAGCCAAGCGATATGCGCAATAGTGTTGGTGTGATGCCTGCAGCACGCTTAGCCTCGTCCGAGAGTTGCTTATGTGTCGTAGATGCAGGGTGTGTAACAACCGATATAGAGTCGCCAATCATAGTCATATTACCCGATAGCTTGAGGCTCTCCACGAACTTTACCGTAGAGTCCAAATCACCCTTTAGTTCGATTGTCAAGACTGCCGAAGCACCAAATTTATAATACTTCTGCGCCAAGGCGTAGGATGGATGATCCTCAAAGCCTACGAAACTTACACGCTCCACCTTTGGGTGGTTGCGACAATACTCTGCCAACTTATACGCCGACTCCACCTCGTGCTTCACACGTAACGACAAGGTCTCCAAGCCGAGCAACATCAAGTAGGCATCAAATGGCGAAGGGCAGCAACCGAAGTCACGCATACCATCCACTCTACACTTCACGATAAAAGTCTGAGCCCCAAAGGCTTCACACAAATTTAGACCGTGATAACCCTCAGAAGGTCCATCAATCTGAGGGAACTTACCCGATGCTCGCCAGTCGAACTTACCGCTATCGACGATGATACCGCCCATAGCTGTACCGTGACCGTTAATCCACTTTGTTGCCGAGTCGGTGATGATATCCGCACCCCACTCAAATGGGTTGCAGAGGTAACCACCCGCACCGAAGGTGTTATCGACAATAAGTGGAATGTTATTGCTGTGTGCTACCTCGGCAAGAGCCTCAATATCAGCCACGCGGCAAGTAGGATTACCCATCGACTCCACAAAGAGAGCGCGGGTATTCTCGTCTACCAACTTAGCCATATCCTCAGCCGAGTCGCTCGCGGCCAAACGACACTCCACGCCCAAGTTACGCAACGAGATAACAAACTGATTATGCGTACCACCATAAAGATATGGCGATGCCACGATATTATCACCCGCCTTAGCCAAAGCCGTAACGGTGAGGAGTATCGCCGACATACCAGATGCTGTTGCCAAGGCTCCTACACCACCATAAAGGGCTGCTATACGCTCCTCGTATGCTGCGGTTGTAGGGTTATGCAAACGTGTATAGATATATCCTGGCTCGCTAAGAGTAAAGAGGTTAGCAGCATAGTCGCAGGTTGGAAAGTGATACGCCGCTGTTGGATGAATGGCTATACCACGCGCCTGTGACTCATCTACGTGATAGCCGCCGTGTATCTGAAGTGTCTCGAAATGTAGTTTTCTATCTGACATAGTATTTCGTGTTTTAATAATAACGCAACAATAAGTCCATTGCAGAAGTATTGTTGAGCTATTTTAAAGCTGCTCGCAGACTGAAAAAACGCAGTTTACTAAGCGTAAATGAGCATTTTTTCAGGCAAGGCAGATGCCACAATAGCCAACAAGACAATGCAAAATATTTAGGTTGGGAGGGTGCGTATTATATACGCATGAAGGAATAACGTGCCTAACGGCACATTCGCATAGACATAGCCATAACAGCCATAGTTGAGATAGCTGTAGGTTGAAGTGTTATGTCGTATGCTCTGTTCATCGTTCGGTTAGTAGGTTATGCAAAGATAGTAAAAAAGTGTGAGATTCCAAATTTTATTCTCGGAATATCACTTTTTAACAACGACATTTCGTGCTTCGGCGCGACCATCCTCTACAGTTACCACCTCGTACTCCACATACCAGTTGTGCTTGAGCGTGCGGTAGCCCTCTGTAACTATTGCGGTAAAGTGCACGTACGTATCAACTCCATCCTCCGAGGTAATGAAGCCGTAACCGCGCTTATCGTCGAACCACTTAACTCGTCCCTTCATATCATTTGCCTATTTCGTAGTCCAAAGTTACGAAATTTATTTATGGTTGCAATACTTATAGTCATAATTTTTACGTTAGTATTGTAGAATCAAATAAAATCGATTATATTTGTGGGGAGTATTGACTAAAATATCGATATTATGAATACAAAGTTTAAGGTTGCATTATTGACTCTTCTTGGTTTCTCTGCATCAGCATGCTGTGGCACAAAGAAGGCAGCAAAGAGCGAGGATAAGAAGGAGGCAGATATCATCATTAACGATGATATCGATCCACGTATACAACTTATGTATGGTGTTCCATTCCCTGACGGCAAGATCGTGCGCCCAGCAGATGAGGATGGTAACACGCTTACCCCAGCACGCAATGGTGCTAAGTCAGAGGGAGCAAAGTTCCCTGATGGTCGTGTAGCTATTCCTATCGAGGAGGAGACTAAGGAGGCTGTAGAGGCTAACGCTAATGAGGCTGCTCACGACGAGGAGTCTGACGATATGGTCTTGGAGTAGCAATCTGCAGTAATAAAAGGTAGATATAGTGAAAGGACGACATATAGGCATCCGCAAGCGTCTTGCCCTTAAGATTTTCAAGGGAATGTACGACGAGGTTGTGGAGCGTCATAATCTGCGTACACTCTTTTGGGAGTGTACGCTTCGTTGTAATCTAAGGTGTAGGCACTGCGGTAGCGATTGCCGTACGGATGTCACCGAGAGCGATATGCCCTTGGCGGACTTCCTCAAGGTGCTTGACACGGAGGTTACACCTAATGTAAACCCCAAGGATGTGCTTATCATCTTCTCGGGTGGCGAGGTGCTTGTACGCAAAGACCTCGAGGAGGCGGGGCGTGAGGTCACACGCCGAGGCTATATGTGGGGTATGGTGACCAATGGCCTTAGCCTCACACGCGAGCGCCTGCACTCGCTCGTAGATGCAGGACTTAGGTCGGTATCGGTGAGCTTCGACGGCTTTGCAGATGTGCACAACGATATCCGTCAGAACACTGAGAGCTTCGAGCGCGCCCGCAAGGCTATAGGCTATATCCGCGAGGTGGAGGGTTTAACCTACGATGTTATCACCTGCGTAACACCTGCGATGATAGATAGACTTGAGGAGTGGAAGGAGTATCTAATTGGTGAGGGCATCAGCCACTGGCGCATCTTCTCAATCTTCCCTGCCGGTCGTGCCAAGCGTGATGAGAGACTCAACCTCAGTCCCGAGCAGTTTAGACGACTTATGGAGTTTATCCGCACCACACGCAAGGAGGGTCGCATCAACCTAAGCTACGCCTGCGAAGGCTTCTTGGGTGGCTACGAGACGGAGGTGCGCGACCACTTCTATATGTGCAACGCCGGCATTACCGTAGCCTCTATCCGCGTTAATGGTGATATCTCGGGTTGCACCAGCGTGCGTGGCAACTACGCCCAGGGCAACATCTACAGAGATAGCTTCTGGGATGTATGGCAGAATAGATTTGAACCCTTCCGCAACCGCGAGTGGACCAAGAGCGACGAGTGCAAGGACTGCAAAGTGTGGGAGTTCTGTCGTGGCGGCGGTATGCATCTGAGGGATGACGAGGGCAAGCTAATGTACTGCCATTATAATATGCTAAAATAAAAAATAGGCTGTCAGTTGAAGTGACAGCCTATTTTTACATTTTGATTATAACACACCTATTAACATCGGGAGTATCAGGCTTAGTAAATGCCTGCACAGTATCGCCTACCCAGTTCGTTGAGATACGCGAGGCTGGGACACCTAAGCCCATAAGGTAGTTCGCCACATTCTCGGCACGCTCCTTAGATAGTTGCTCGTTGCGCTTGGCGCTACCTGTCTCCTTATCGGCATAGCCCGTAACAACGATGGTGGCATCGTTAGTCATAAGCAGAGATACAGAGCTATCAAGCGTTGCCTTGGCGTAGTCGGTAAGCGTAGCCTCGCCAATAGTGAAGAATACCACACTCTCGGTAGGCATCGCTACTGGTGCTACAGGAGTCTGCGCGTGAGCACTTGCAAGAGTATTGCGAAGGTTATCATTCTCGCTCTTAAGTGCTGAGAAGTTGCTATTCGCCCTCTTTAGCTGAGCATTGCGCTCTATGAGTTGCTCCTCGAGGGTCATAATAGCGAGTAGATAACCGTCGACATCGAGCTGCGAATATGCTGGCGACCAGTTGCGCTGGTTGAAGCGGTAGGCAACACCCACAGATGCTGACATCGCCACAGCGAAGCGACCACCACGCTGGATACTCTTAGGCAACGACTTCTCTGCCATAAGCCACGTGCGTAGGTCAAGCTCTATATCGAAGCGAGGCGATACTCTGAACTTATTGATAAGACCCGTTGTGAAGGCGTACTCACCATTGTATGGCGTCTCCGACTTCTTTGTCCACGATAGCGCGGTGTAACCAAAACCCATGTAGGATACCGCCGAGTAGAATCTATCGGGGTCGTAGCCACCTATCCAGTTCGACATATTTATAAGGATATCTCCGTGTACATAGAGGTATGGCATCCTTACTTCGGCACTACCCATACTCGGACTTGTGTAGTTACGAAACTCTCCTGCATCGAGCTGCAGACGCATACCGAGTGTCGGTACTATCCACTTCGACACAGCTATGTTGGCATTCCAGCCATTACGCTCTTTGAACTTGCCATAGTCGCTACCTTTCTGCGTTATCTGCAATAGGGAGTTACCACCGGCAGCTGCGACCTCCCAGTTATCCCAAAAGCGATTGGTGTATACCCCCTCCCAGCGTATTGGGGCGTACTCCTGTGCCTCAGCCTCCGCAACCACGGTTGCTAAAGCCATTAGACTAAGTATAAATCTTTTCATAAGCCAAAAATGATTGCTTTAATTATTTCGACCTACGAAGAGACAAATACCACGCCAAGAGCGAAAATTAGCAATTAGTAGAGAGGAATTAGTAATGTTAAGAGGCTTTGGCTTTTAAACTGAAAACTGAAAGGTGAAAAATTCACCGTTCAGTTTAATATGCGTCGCAGACACCATACTTTTGAGGCAAAACTTCGTAATGCCTCGACTTTGCTATGGCTTGGTAGAGCAACTTTGCTTGCTCTACAAGCCGTAGCAAATTACAGTTCTCAGTTTCTACTTTTCAGTTCGTTATATTCTGTTGTATATCAAGAATGAAAACGGAGACTCATACTCCTCGCCGCGCTCGTGACGCTCCTCAGATACCAAC
>JAZQYM010000085.1:0-2258 GCA_045633525.1 Alistipes sp.
GTGGCTGATGGGGAGTGTTGCCTCGGTCTCGGTCTTCTTGGTGCAAATGCGGATGTAATAGCCTTGATCGGGACCCATTTCAAAGTCGCTCCATTGCAATTTGAGTATGTCGCTGATGCGAAGTCCTGTCATACAAGCAAAGAGCGAGGCTTGTTTCAACACAGGAATACGGCAAGGTGTGGCAGCAAGTTGCTTTACCTCGTCAAGTGTCAGGTACTCCTTTTTAACCTCTTTCCACTCGATTTTTTCAAGAAAGTCATTGAGGTTTTCGCGCAGCATCTTCTCCTTATAGGCAATCTTCAACAGGGCGCGGAAAGTGGAATAATATCCCGCTGCCGAATTTCGACTGATATATGAGTTAGGGTGATGTATCTGCTTGCATTTCAAGAGATAATCTCGGAACTTTTCGCATAGCTCAACGGTAATATCTCCGAAAGTACATTTGCCACCGCAGAACTTCTCGAAATGGTTGCAAACGCAATCCCATTTTTCATATCGCTCGCGTGCCTTTGCTCGGAAGTAGGCGAGGAAATCGACCTTCTGTTTATTCTTGTCGAGGAAGCCGAACTCCTCGTTAATGAGTGATTGTACACGAATACAGCGTATCGCCTCCGCCTTGTTGAGCATCTCTTGGTTGAACATTCGTTGCTGCTCGTTACGTGGCTTGGCATAGAGGTAGATACCGAGAAACTCTCGGCGGCTCATCTTCATCGTGTAGGGGTTGCGGATTACAGGGTAGTAATCCAAATAGAGTGAAATACGGTCATTGCGCAGTGCCTTTTGGCGCAAGGTTACATTTGTGCAAGTTAGTGTCATAGCTATTTATACTTTAATTGTTATACTTTTTGTTGCAAATTAAATTGGTGTTCCGATGGTGGTGTCAATCACCATCAAGTAACTTTACTCAATCTTCGGTGGCTCAAAGAACTTGTCGAGTTCGGAGCGCAAAATCTTGGTGTACTTGCCAACCTTGATACGAGTAATGTTGTGATATTTCACATAATGGTAGAGCTGATCGCGAGTGAGGTTGTATTTCTCCATAGCTTCAGGTATGGTGTAGTATTGCGGCTCTTCGGGCGTAGCAATACCTTTGGCTATATCGAAATGCTTTTTCGAGTAATAGACCATCTTGCCCTCCTTGCGTTTGGGAATTACATTCTTATATACAAAGGTGTAGATTGCCGATAGCGTCATACCGAACTTCTCCTGCAACTCCGCCACGCTGTACCACTCTGTAATGCTCGCATCAGGAGCTTTCTTGGCAAAGTATGAGTCGATATGTTTCTTGCTCCAATAGGTTCTGCCACGATTAAATGTGCGAGGTATATTATGCTCCTTCGCAATCTCATAAATCCACGACTCCTTAACACCGAATTTCTCTTTAATCTCGGCAGTGGTGTAGAAGTCGGTGATGGCAGGTTTATCCCTTGTCGGCACTCTGAATTCTGCTGGATTATTAAAGAGCGTATCAATATCCTCTTTTCGCAATAGGAACTTATACCCAAGACGAGATGCTTTAAGTTCTCCTCGTCTTAGATAGCCATAGAGTGTAGGGCGAGTTACCCCAAGATAGACTGCAGCCTCCGTAATAGTAAGGAATGGTTTTTCCTTAATCTTCTCGATAGGCTTTTCTGTGATAATTTTCTCGACAACCTGATTATTGGCTTTTACGGCTGCTTCACGCTTTCTTTGTTTGTAAAGTAGGTTAGCGCAGCGATGCGAACAGCAGGTTGTTGTTGTCTTGTGTGCGATGAATTCTTGCTTGCACCACGCACAAATTCGCTTAATGTCAATGTTGCTACTCATTTCTTATTTCTCTATATTTCACCAATATTTTTGTATAACTCCGTAAATTCCCGTAAAATGGCGTAAAACTCTTCCATCACCTCGCCAACGCAAAATTGAATTTCAAGCGGCGAGGTACACAGGAGGTACAAAAACAGGCGTAAAAAGGCTTAGTAACGATTAACAACGATGCTTGCACAAATAAAAATAGCACCCGTAAAGAGTGCTATATTAATCATTTATGATTGATTTTAATTTGATAATCAACAACTTACTTTCCGATGCAGAATTTAGAGAATATATTTCCTAAAACTTCTTCGGTAGTTACTTCACCGGTTATTTCACCTAAGTAATGTAATGCTTCTCTTATGTCAGAAGATATTATATCTATTGGCATGCTTGCTTGTAAATTTTCTTTGGCTGTTTTAAGTGCGTTAGCGGATTTTTGCATTGCTTCATGATGTCTTGCATTA
>JAZQYM010000086.1:0-5435 GCA_045633525.1 Alistipes sp.
GGAATCTCTCGTTCTGGCTCGATAACACTCTTTATGGTCTCGGCTATATCTTTTGCCACAAGTAGATGGCTATTGCTATAGACCAATATCTCGTAGCCCATACGCATAGTCAAGGTGTTGCAATCTTCGCCACCACCCATACGACACATAATGTTTGATGGCAGAACACTCTTCAAAAGGTTGTTGTTATCCAGGCATACTGCGATAGGCTGGGTTGCGCCATTCACCTCGACCATATGCTTCGACATTTGCCCTTTGATAGTGTTGTATATACTCTGCAATTTCGGCTCATCGTCGGCTACGACGGTGCTGCCATACTTCGTAACACCGACATCTATCTTTGCCAATCTATTATCGTTGTCGGTAGCCAATCTCCAAAGGTGTAGCTGGCACTCGGTAGATTTTGTTGTACCCAGCAAGAAGATAAACCAGTGGCGACGTCCCTCGGCTATGCTTCGTGCTTTGAGTTGCTCGAGGTCATCAATAAAGTGTAATGCCTGAGCCTCCACCTGTGTTTTCATATCGTCGTCGCCAATAAGCGAGAGCTTCGACTTCTGCATCGAGTAGAAGCCAAATGGGTCATCAGGGTTTGGAGTCAACTCCTTCGACACATAGTTAAACCCACCCATTGCTGCAAGACTAAAAGCGAAACTTCCCGTACCCAACTCCGTAACGGCAACAGGAGCAACAATAGTCACATCAGAGGCTCTATCCACCACGCAGCCATACTCACGGTTTAGTGGGAAGTGGGTAACAACAAGCTCATCTTTGGCTTTCTCCTCATTGCGCTTTGTAGCAGCCAAGTTCATCAGACGCATATCGGGGCTATTATTTACCGCCTCGATAATATCATCATTGTTCATTCCCGTCTTAACAATGATATGCTCCATAGTTCTAAAACGGGGGACATACTTCAAAGTCTCCTTTCTACCACTCTCGTTGAAGAACCAAGACGACGACTGCGCTATACGGCGGAAACGCTTGTGGAGCCTTTCGCTGTTATTATTAACCTTATCCTCGTGCTTTGTTTCGTCCATAGCGTCAAGCAATCCCGAACCTATCAAACCTGCTGGCACGGCGAAGATGGCGATTCCGAGAATACCTACAAGTGTTCCTACAACTTGTCCCAAAATGGTTACGGGGGGAGTGGTTATATCTGCCGGATCCTCCACATATTTAGTTATCACCCACACCAGCGCATCGGACAAAGTGTACGCATCGTTCACAGATCGCTCTGCAAGCCACATAATGATGGTAAAAACGAATGTTGTTACTGCCAATATCAACAACGAGGTAGATATCTCATTGTGTGTTGCAGCGTAGGCCTTCTTGAATAATTTTAGGCTAATAAATGGTCGCATAGTGGTTGATATTTAGCTTTTATATTTGTCTGCAATATATATAATTAACAAAGTTAGCAACTTTTTTCTTAATAAACAATCTCGATATAGTCAATGTTTGGATAAATCTCGAACAGCGCATCACGCAGTGCCTCGGCACTCTCTACAGGGCAATCGGCAATTAGCGCCAAGATATCGGTTGTGGTCATCGTCGCATTTAGTATCAACCCTTCACAATCACACTCCCCCGTCAGCACACGCATAAGTTGTGGCAGTGGTATCTCCTTTGCAAGTCTATGATGGCTACTCGACAAGAGTCTGATTGCCGCAACAAGTCCTTCAATGCTCTTTTGCACCTCCTGGGGTGCATAGATGAATATATTGCCAAAGGAGAGTTCTTTCTCAATAGGTGCAAGCTCGCATATTGTGCGTGAGAGCCAATGCTCCTCATCGTCGGCTTCGGCAAGAATTGTGGCGTGCTTAACCTCTGCCACCTCGTTTGTTGTGGTGTCAAAGCGGTACTCTATCCAGCAATTTACCTTGTTGCCCTCGTCGTCAATAGTTACCATCTTATCTATGTGTTTAGAATTGTTACATACATAAAATAGATACATTGGGCAAAAATTTCAATAAATCAAGCAAAAATATTTTCAAATCGGCGTTTTAGGCTATTCTGGCGGGTGTAAAAAATAAAAAAAAAGGAGCGACTAATTCTTTTTTAGCCACTCCCTAAAAGCACTATTTTTGTATATTCCAGTTCTGCTATCTTCTCGCGAACTTTGTCGTACAATCATCTTGTTGAGATTTAGATTATCATCGTCTCTCCATAACTGAATCTTTTATATGTTACCCATTTGTTGGTATCGTAAAATATTTACCCTCCTTGTCGTTTGTCTTCCACGAATTATCCTCGCCCCAAAGTGAGAGATAGTAGTATTCATCGCCCACGAGGAATGGTAATACAAAGTCACCAAAGAGAGGGTATTCCGACCACTCCTCCTCGATAAATAAAACACCCTCTCGAAGCTCCATTTTAAGGCTCTCTGGATAGGTTTTGTAGTCGTGCGACTCCTTTACCGCCTCATATACTTTGCGGGCATTCTCGCCCTCTATTGCAAACTTATTTACTCCCCAAAGTGTACTCATAATCTATCTCATTAGGCTATTCAACTGTTTGTGTTGCGCCAGTGAAGTATTTGTCCTCCTTGTTATGTGTAAATTTTAGTTGTCGCCAATCTCCTGAAGCAGCCATTGCATCACTTCGTCTGTCTCTTTTCGATATGGTTTTATTATCTCCAAGAAGTTTCGCAAAATAGATTTATAATCCAAATTTGTGAATTTTAACAAGTTGACATAAACCTTCTGCTCATCAAGATTCGGCCATCTCCTCCAATTGGCAGATACGCGTTCAAACAAGCGGAGCTCATCCTGCTCATTGTACTCAAATATAGGCGTATCACTACTATCTGTATTCCAATTGTGGTGCATACCTGCCAAAACGATACAATCGTAGAGCATTCTACCATCCGCCATAAGCCACTGCTTATCCTCGGATTTGAAGAGAGTAAGCCAGTGTCCCAATCCTCTATTAGCCGAATTATCCGCCTCATATTCCACAGAATACGAAAGAGTTCTATAGATATCTCCATTGGTAACTTCACCCATCCTCTCTTTATCGAGCAACTGCTCAAGACAGTCTTCAGGTTTTTTTATAATATCCCAAAAACTCCATGATTTTTCCATCACCCAACAATGCACCAACCCTTCAAGAGCCCCATCTACAAGCCACTCTCCCTCACCATTCTTCATCACGCAGAATGTCTCTATTTGCTTGCATGATAAGCCATGCATAATACTTTTGTATGAGTAGATAGTCGTCTGCGCCATCTTCTTGCTCAACTGGACAATAGTGTCGTTGCAGAGATCCTCCTCCGAGATATGGTCATATTCCCAGCATAGTTCCATTTCATCCTCATTACATCTCACATCAAAGCCCCGCTGCTTAATAAATGGAATGTTGGCCAACAACTCACCGAAGCTCTCCTTTTCGCAATGAATCCAAACCTGCCAAGGCTCTACATCAACCAAAACGCCATTCTTCGATATCGTCTCCCAGTGGATGCACGAACCATCGCCCGTCCATAGATACGTTAGTTTCATATCGGGAAAATGTGCAACGACCTCCTTAATCATCTCCTTAGCGGGTTTTACTTTGTCGCTATCTATATCTTCATAACGGAATCCCCAGTCAAAGAATTTCAAACCGCCATACTCCTCTGTGTATAACGCAAAGTTGTATTTCTGGTTAAGCTCCTTTGCATATTCGTTGATTTTAGCTGTTTCGTCGGCACTATTAGCACGCAACGACAAACTCCAAAGCACACTCATAATTCTCCGTTGTTAATCTCTATTCTTTCGTAGATACAAAAACACGCCAATTGTTATTATAAACGCTACTATGGCAACAAGTAAGTCAGAACTTATATATTCGTAGAAACCAGGTATTAGCTCTGCTGCCACAAAGATCGCAACCGAAAACAGCATTATAACAGCAGTTATTTTCGCTGCAACATTGTTTGTTTTCTGCTCTTCCTCCTCACTTTCGTACTCCTCATGCAAACCTAATCGACGTGGTAGGTAGAACATCAATAGTTCTATGATTAGATATACAACCATAAACACAACGAAGAATACGATCGGAACCAATACACCTTCGACACCCATCTGCGACTCTAACACAGCAAGAGCATCAGGCTTAAGTCCTATTAGAAGGTAGATGCCAATACCAAGTACAGCCGACGAAACCGTATTAAATAGTAGGCGCCTGCGAACAAACTTTTTAGGCTCTTTCTTGCCTTTATATGGCGATGCGATATCTTTTACCAAGCTGGGGAAACATAGTACAAGGCAGATGATAAATGTTACATACATTGCCTTGTTGCTCAAATTGCCATACTTAAAGTCAAAATATCCACAAACCAAGCAGATAACTGTGAATATTACAAACAAAATCGCTCTAATTATTCTCCAAATTTTCATAGTTGGTATTGTTTTTATTGTAAAAGTATTTTCCCTCGTCATCGTGGAGTTCGCAGTCCCGCACCTCACCATCCTCGTAATATTCGGTGAGGGAGTAGAAGTTGTCGTAGCCGACAAAGAAGGAGAGCAACTCCTCCACCAAAGAGTTTGCATTTGTGTGCTCATCGATGCGTAGCACGCCATCGGAGTAGTCAAACTCAATCTGCGTATTGAAGCCCAAAGCGTTGTGACTCTTCGCAAAGTGCGACTCCTTGAAAATGTTGAATACTCGCTCGGCAGCCTCGCCATCAACCACGAATTGCGAGCGTGTCGAACGATTAGGTTTTGCAGTCAATGGCTCAATCAATTCGCCCTTATTGTTGATAACGCCACGTTCTGCGCCTATGCGCACCTCGGCTACGCCATCTTTGAAAAAGCCTATGGAGTCGTACTTGATAGGGGTAAGTTCGTTGCCCTTGGTGTCGATAAGTCCCTCCTTATATACATTTGAGGCAGGCCCAAAACCACCCATAACGACAATCGCCACTCCATCTACCGCCTGACGCACGTGTGCGTAGCGTGAAGGTATGGTTGTGATAACGCCCTCGCTATCCATAAAGCGCCATCTGCCACGATCGACAAGCGAGCGTAGGCCCAGAAGGCCGTCGCTATTCTCCAACCACGCAATCGTAACCTCGTGAGGCTCCTCTAACCCAAGGAGTGCCTCACGCTGCTTGTCGGTGAGTTTCTTGATACTCTTTGTCCTTATTGCCTGGCATCCAACGAGCGAGAACATACTCCCAAACTCGGCATATATGCCATCTCCAATCTTATTATCCATAGTTATTTCTTTGTCTCCTTCTCGGGTGCGAGTTCTACGACTTTGTCGTACACTATCGGTCTCAGATACCACTTGTAGTTACGAGACCTCTTAGCAGGAACATTGATTGCAACAAGCGAGGTGCAACCGTCGACAGCTCCTATTCCTATCTTCGTTGCCGACGCGGAAAATGTGATACTTTCGAGCGAGGTGCAACCATTGAAAGCATAATCTCCAATTTCTGTTACCGAATTGGG
>JAZQYM010000087.1:0-25895 GCA_045633525.1 Alistipes sp.
AACTGCATTAACAATTGCCTCAAATGCCTTTGGCTCGTTGAGTGCAAGGTCAGCCAAAACCTTACGGTTGAGGGCGATACCCTTTGCATTCATCTTACCGATAAACTCTGAATAAGTCATACCGTACATACGAACTGCAGCATTGATACGAACGATCCACAATGAACGGTAGTTTCTCTTCTTCTCACGACGGTGTGCATAGGCAAACTGCAAACCCTTCTCGACAGTATTTTTCGCAACTGTCCATACGTTTCCCCTTGAACCAAAGTTACCCTTGGCAAGTTTCAAAACCTTCTTTCTTCTTGCGCGTGACGCAACAGCGTTGACTGAACGTGGCATAGTTTAAAGTTTTTGATAGAGCTGGTAGCGGTGTGATTCTCTCCCACTCTTTGGGGCTACGGCGCTCCGTTTTTGTTAATAAATTAAATCTTAAAAAGTACTACTGCTTTATTGCCCTAAATTACTTTACGAGCAACTGCTTGATCTTAGCCTCATCAGCTGGAGATACGATACCTGAGTAGCAAAGGTTACGCTTACGCTTGTTAGTCTTTTTTGTCAGGATGTGACTGTGATAAGCGTGCTTACGCTTGATCTTACCTGTGCCGGTGAAAGAAAAACGCTTCTTTGCAGCGGCATTTGTTTTCATTTTTGGCATTGTTACAAAAGTTAAATTAGTTAATAATAGCGCGCAAAGTTAAGAATAATAATTCTAACTTGCAAAATATTTCATCTTTTTATCACTCACCAACTACTTCTTACCACCCTTAGACTGCATCTTTATACCCGCAATAATAGGTAAATGATCTGAAAGTTCGTTGGTCTCATCGGCTGTGTAGCTCTCCGTCTCAAGACCCGACGATAGCAAGATATAGTCAATACGCAAGGTGCCTCGCATAGGTCTAAATGTATAGCCATAACCACCACCGCACTGCTCAAAGGCGTCGTTATAACCCTCAATCAGCTCGTTATAGACATAAGACATTGGAGTGTCGTTAAAGTCTCCACATATAACATTGCGGTATGGACTACTCTTAATAATGGTGCGAAGAGTATCTACATGCTCAACACGGATTGAGGAGTTCTTAGCGATACGATCCACAATGCTCTGCATACGGTCGCCATCGTTAAGGATAGTACCCTCTTCGATATCTGCGCTATCTGTTGAAGAGATATTCATCGTGTAGAGGTGGTTGTTGAAGATACGCAACGTATCTGTTCTACCCACCACGACATCTACCCATTGCGACGTACCACGACCCTCACCCGAGAGTGAGCCAGAGCCAATAATCGGATAACGGCTATAGGTACGAAGGACTACATCGCCCGACTCCACCACATCCTTTTTATATACGGTCTTATGGCGAGCTGTAAAGAGTGAGTCTATGCGCTCAACATCAGCAACATCGAGCGCATACTCCTGAAAGCATACGATATCGGCAAGCCCCTGATTCTCGAAATAGGCAACGTGATCATCCACCGAAACCAACGAATTGTCGTCTCTAAAACCACGCACATTGTAGCTCATAAGCGTGAATGAGCCACGGCTTGGCTTCTGCTCAACCTGTCGCATAAAGACTACATTATAGTAGTCCGAGACGTGGAAGAGTCCAGGGATAAGAATTAGAGCCACAACACCTGCAATCTTCCAACGGCCCATAATAATCCAACAAAGCAAGCAAATTACCACTCCTATATATAACATAGGTGCAAAGATACCTACGATAGTAAGTGAACCAAAGGTCGTAGGTGAGACATGAGGTGTTAGGTAGGCTATGATAAGCGCTACGGACAGCGACATCGTAACAGCAAGCAGCACGATGCCAAGCAACGTGCCTACAAACGAGCCTTTGGATTGTTGTCGTCTTCTTGGTGAGCCAAAGGGCTCACTATTATATACCTCTTTTCGTCTTGCCATAGCTATCTACACGGGTTAGTTGTAGTAATTTCTGTTTCTTGCACGGCGCATCCAAAACACAAGTAGCAACCAGCCAAAGAACATACCACCTAAGTGCGCGAAGTGTGCAACACCATCGTTAGGGGCGAGGACAATAAAACCAAGCTCCAACAGACCATAGATAACCACAAACCACTTCGCCTTCATTGGGATTGGTGGAATGAGGAGCATAATAGTTGCGTTAGGATGCAACATACCAAAGGCAAGCAACAAACCGAATATTGCGCCCGAAGCTCCGAGCGTAGGAGTACGCAAGTAGTCCCAAAGAAGCACTGGCGTATCCGAAAGGTGCATAATATCTATCTGAGCAATACCAAGTTGTACAAGTGCAGCGCCCACACCGCAGACAAAGTAGAAGATAAGAAAACGCTTAGTACCAAGATCCGTCTCTATTTGCTTACCAAACATCCATAGCGCAAACATATTGAAGAATAGGTGCGTGAAGTCACCATGGAGGAACATATAGGTCACAGGCTGCCACCACTCAAAGAATGGGCTACCGGTTGGAAACAGTGCAAAGAGTTCATATATCTGCAAAGTATCTAGCAGTTGCGCTGCAAGGTATGCAACAATATTGGCTATAAGTAGGTTTGTAACAGCTGGGGTACGCCCCATCATATCTTGAAATGTTGTCATATCTATTTACTTGGTTAGTTTTGCCTTTATCTCATCGAGAGTTAATTCCGCCATTATAGGACATCCCGAAGGGGTGAAGTTTGTGTTGTCGCACTCCGAGAGTCTACGAAGCAGCTCCGCTGCAGAGGCTGAGTTTAGTCCACCTCCATAGTTATGGCTACCACGCTGAGCCATAAGCTCCGCCATACGACGACGCTCCCTATCGCCCAACCTTTCACCCATATCGAGGCTATGTAGCAACTCGTATAGTAACTCATCAATAGGTGTTGTCATATCTATCACAGCAGGACGACCCGAAACCGAGATTGCACCATCGCCACGGTACTCTATCTCGAAGCCTAAGGCTGCAAACTCCTCGGCATAGTTCTCCAATAGGCTGTACTCCTCCAACGAGAGAATTAACTCCTCGGCAAAGAACATACGCTGCACTGGCACAGCACCAGCACCAAGCGAACGGATGATATCTTCATACAAAAGTCGCTCCTTGGCTCTGCGCAACGATACCAACACCACCGAACCGCCATAGATAGCAACAGCATAGCCACTACCCACATACATCACCTCACCAAATTCTCTACGCTCGGCACTAAGTCCCGCCGACTGTATAAAGTCAAACTCCTGCTCCTCAGCCTCCGCGCCCTCATCGTCGATATACTCCACTACCGACTCCATACGCGACGCAGATGGATAGTCGTAGAGTTCCGTATCGCGAGCAACCGGTGCTATATTGCGAGGCTTTGATTGTGGCATCGAGCCATCGTAAGGGACATCGAAACCCGTAAATGGCGTATCTGGCATTGGTGCTGTAGGGTCAATATACTCCGTAGCAAAGGGGTTATATGCGCTATTGGTAGCCGTGCGTGGCTCGCTATAACTGCGCTCAGAGTGACCCAAGACGGGAATATCTATACGCTGCTCATCGGAGAAGTCCATCATTGGCACAGCACCAGTCTTTGCCAAGGTCTCGCGCACTGCCGCCTGCAATATCTCGAGGATAAGATCGTGGTCAGCAAACTTAACCGTGGTCTTCTGCGGATGAACATTGACATCAACCATATCGGGGTTGACGGTAATATATATGAAATATGAGGGCATACAACCCTCTGGAATAAGCTTCTCGTATGCTCGCACAATGGCGCGCTGCATAGCCACCGAGTTGAAGTATCTGCCATTGACAAAGAGATACTGCTCGTTATTGCGCTTCTTCGATGCCTGAGGTCGACCCACAAAACCCTCGATACGTACCACCGAAGTATCCACCTCTACATCAAGAAGGTTCTGCTTGATATGCTTACCTACAACATCAATGATTCGACCCTTGCGGTTTGTAGGCTGTAGCGAGTATACTGGTGCATCGTTCTGACGAAGTTCGAACTCCACTTCGGGATAGCACAATGCTACACGCATAAACTCGCTCTTTATCTGCGAGCTAAGGCGCGAGTTATCGCCATCGATAAACTTTCTGCGCGAAGGGACATTATAGAAGAGGTTGCGCACCATAAACTGCGAACCCTTAGAGCAACTAACGGGCTTCTGTGAACGAAATGTACCACCCGATATCTCGGTCAAGGTACCAAGCTCATCCTCCTCACGGCGTGTGCGTAGCTCCACCTCTGCCACCGCAGCGATAGATGCCAACGCCTCACCTCTAAAACCAAAGGTGTGCAATGCGTAGACATCCTCGATAGAGCGAATCTTAGAGGTGGCGTGCCTATCGAATGCCATACGAGCATCGACATTAGACATACCCTTGCCGTTGTCGATAATCTGAATAAGATCCTTACCACCATTACGGTAGTTCACCGACACCGACGTAGCGCCTGCATCCAAGGAGTTCTCCATCATCTCCTTGACTACATTCGCAGGTCCATTAACCACCTCGCCCGCAGCAATCTGGTTTGCCACAATCTCGGGCAGAAGCATTATCGTGTTACTACTCATACCGTTCTATCGTTGTAAGGTCTCTCTACTCTATGCGCTTACCATCTACAATCTCGACATCATCATCGTAGATTGTAATCGTACCCACAGAGTTCTGCCACTCCTCAATCTCGTTGAGCACCTCAGGCGTAAGACTCTCAAACTCACGGAAGTCTATATCGCCGTGGCGCTCATCAAGGAGTATCGACACTGTGCCGTCATCGCTCTTCTCCTCAACTCGACCCGCAGGCACACTCTGCTTTGTAATCTTCTCCTCGTTAGCACGCTCAGCAAAGCGCATAAAGCGAGGCAAAAAGACCAACATCGCCACCACCATAACTACACCTATAATCGCAATGCGACCCAAGCCCTCATAGCCCGTGCGCTCACCACGCGAGGCATCACGAGCCTCACGCTGAGTGCGGATATACTTACCCGGGGTATAGGTCTCGTCATCCTCGGTAGAGGTGCCGTGTAGCTCTCTGCGACGACGATCACGCTCCTCCTTCACTGGATCGTAGTGACGAGGGATATAGTTAAACTGACGCGGTTTTGTCTTATGGGGTCTGAAGAACGACATTCTATCTTAGTATTCGGTTAATAATTGTATGAAGCCACTCTCTTCAACCTCTGAAAAAGCTCTTCATACGCTCCAGAATATTCTGATTCTCAAGTTTCTCTGGCTGCTTGAAGTGAGGCATCTTATCGAGCTTCTCAACAAGCTCGCGCTCCTGCTTAGTAAGCTCCGTAGGGATGGTAATATCTACAATAACCTTGATATCGCCACGTCCCATACCATTCACCGATGGCAAACCCTTACCGCGGAGGCGCAACACCTTACCTGCGTGAGTACCCTGCGCAATCTTGATGCGCACACGACCATCAATTGTAGGAACCTCAACCTCGCCACCAAGGATAGCCGTAGTAGCTGTGATATTGAGCGTATGAACAAGGTCGTTGCCGTCACGCATAAGCTGTGGGTCGTCGATCTCCTCGATTACAACAATCAAGTCGCCATTAATACCACCACGACGAGCAGCATTACCCTTACCCTCAACCTTCAAAGCCATACCCTCGGCAACACCTGCAGGGATAGTAACCTCGACAACCTCCTGTCCGCGCTCTGTACCCTCGCCGCCACACTTTGTGCATCGCTCCTTAAGGATACGACCCTCACCCTGACAGTCTGGACACTGGCTCTGAGTCTGCATACGACCAAAGAAGGAGTTTTGCACCGTGATAACATAACCTGAACCACCACACTTTGTACAAGTTGAGTAGCCCGAGCCACTCTTAGCTCCAGTACCGCTACACTCCGAACAAGCTATATTCTTGCTAATCTTGAGTTTCTTGGTTACGCCCTCCGAAATCTCCTTAAGTGTAAGCTTTACGGTAACACGGATATCTGTACCTCTATTCTGGCGACGCTGGCGCGAACGACCGCCACCAAAACCACCGAAGCTACCACCGAAAGCACCTCCGAAGATATCGCCAAACTGCTCAAAGATATCATCCATCGAGAAGCCACCGCCACTGAAGCCTCCAAAGCCACCAGCACCACCAGCACCATTCATACCCGCATGACCAAAGCGGTCGTAGCGAGCACGCTTATCCTCATTCGAGAGGACATCGTACGCCTCGGCAGCCTCCTTAAACTTATCCTCTGCCTCCTTATCTCCAGGATTCTTGTCTGGGTGGTACTTAATTGCCGCCTTGCGGTACGCCTTCTTTATAGTCTCGGCATCGGCATTACGCTCGACACCAAGCACCTCATAATAATCTCTCTTTTCAGCCATACAACACTCCTAAATTACTCGCCTACAACAACTTTAGCGTAGCGCAAAACATGCTCGCCCAACTTGTAACCACGCTGCACGCAGTCGATAACCAAGCCACGCTTATCATCGCCAGCTGCAAAGCGTGCTACAGCCTCCTGCTCATCTTCGTTAAAGGGCTTATCTACGCAATCGATAGCAGTGATGCTCGCAGCCTGCAAGACACTCTCAAACTTCTTCATCACAAGCTCCTCGCCCTGACGCAACGCCTCGATATCATCGCTCTTGTGCGATGCTGCGATGGCGCGCTCCATATCATCCATAATTGGGAGGATAGCCTTCCAAGCACCCTCGCAACCACGCTCCACCAAATCCATCTTCTCCTTGATAGTACGCTTGCGGAAGTTATCGAACTCGGCCTGCAAGCGAAGATACTTATCACGCCATACAGCCAACTGCTCCTCTAATGTAGGCTCTACTGACACATTGTCAGCACCCTGTGCCACATCCTCTGCCACATTGTCAGTACCCGCCTCGGCAGATGAATTTGAAGCGGTCTGCTCTGCACCCTCCTCCAAATTCATATCTCTCTCTTTATCAGATGTTTGCTTTTTCATGTATATCTATTTTTTTAATTCTTCTATATTATATTGCGCAAATTATATGCCTAACAAAAATATAGTTGGTCGCTTTGCCATATCTGGCACACTAACCTTTCGCCACTCCTCGATAGTGCGAGTTTTGATAAACTCCTCTGGCGAGGTGATATCTACCGCCACGGTAAGCTTTAGCTTTGGCGACAAGGTCTTAATCATCGTCTCAAAGAGCTTGACGTTTCGGTATGGTGCCTCGATAAATAGCTGTGCCTGATTCTCACCCATAGCTCTGCGCTCCAACTCCTTAAGACGCTTAATGCGCTCTGGCTCCTTGACTGGAAGGTAACCCACAAAGGCGAACGACTGACCATTTAGACCCGATGCCATAATAGCCATAAGAATAGAGGATGGACCTACCAACGGTACTACCCTAACCCCTTTTCTATGCGCCAATGCCACAACATCGGCACCAGGATCGGCAACGCCAGGCACACCAGCCTCCGATATAACACCCGCCGAGCGACCCTCCAACACGGGTTTTAGCATACGCTCCACATCCTGAGCCGAGCGTGTATGCTCGTTGAGCTCCACAAACTCCAACTCCTCGATTCTGCGCTCCACGCCCGCCTTCGAGAGGAACCTACGCGCCGAGCGTACATTCTCCACGATAAAGTAATCGAGCGAATTCATCACATCGAGGTTTGCCTTAGGCAACACATCCCACACAGCACGCTCATCACTAATGGGGCATGGTATCATATATATAGTTCCGCTACTCATTTTATCTTTCAGTATATATGCGCTTTACACGCGACGATATCGAGGTCATAATCTCGTATGTAATGGTATCCAACACCTTAGCCATATCCTCAAGCGTATTGCCCTTCTCGGCACTAAAGATTGTCACCTTATCTCCAACCTCAACGCCCTCAATACCCGTGATATCAATCATCGCGCTATCCATACATACGCGACCGATAATAGGCGCACTCTTACCCGCAACCTTAACGCTCCAGCGACCATTACCCAAGTGGCGGTCCAAGCCGTCTGCATAGCCCACTGGAATGGTTGCTATAACCCTCTCGCTATCGAGCTTGGCACTGCGTGCGTAACCTACCGACTCACCCTTAGCAAGGGTCTTAATCTGCACTATGCGTGTCGATAGCGTTGCCACTGGGATAAGGGCATCATTATGCTCAAAGCCGTAGCCATAGAGACCCAAGCCCAAGCGACACATCTCGAAGGCTGCGAATGGAAAGCGCATGATAGCTGCCGAGTTGGCAATATGGCGCAGTGGCGTGTAGTCAAGCCACTCGATAAGCTGTGCGCTCATATAGTCAAAGCGCTCAATCTGAGCCTCGGTAAACTTATCCTCCTCGGGCATATCGGCACTGCTAAGGTGCGAGAATATAGTTGCGATACGCAAGGTTGGATCGTGGTGCAAGGCGCGACCTAAAAGGTCGATATCATCCTCCACAAAGCCCAAGCGGTGCATACCCGTATCGAGCTTGATATGTATAGGGTAGTTCTCCCTCTGCACATGGTGCGCAGCACGGCGGAAGGCATCCAACGAGTGGAAGCTATATATCTCTGGCTCAAGGTCGTGAGCAATCATCACATCGAAGCTATCCTGGTCGGCATTAAGCACTACGATAGGCATCGTAATACCCTTAGATCGGAGCAACACGCCCTCGTCGGCAAAGGCAACAGCCAAGTATTTAACACCCTCGTGCTGAAGCATACGCGCCACCTCGAAATCGCCCGTACCGTAGCTTCCTGCCTTGACCATTGCTACAATTGGGTGGTGCTGTGGCAGATGCGAACGAAAGTAGTTCAAATTCTTCTTCATCGCCGAGAGGTCAACCTCCAAAGTCGTTGTGTGCGTTCTGCGCTCCAAAAGGCGCGTGATACGCTCGAAACGACTATCACGGCTACCCTTTAGAAGAATCACAGAGTCTGCCCAGCGCTCACGCGAGAAGTTCTCGATAAGTTCATCGGTAGAGTGGTAGAATGCCGAGTTACGTGGGAAGAGCGAGGCACACGACGAGATATTCTCGCCCACACCGATAAAGTAGTCGACACCAGCTCGGCGCACAGCGTCGGCAATGCGCGAGTAGAGCACCTCGTTGGTCATACCGCTCTGGCGTATATCCGACACCACAGCCACACGCCTACGACCCATAGACTGCAGATGCAGAGCATCCAACGCCACAACCACAGAGTTAATATCCGAATTGTAGCTATCATCTATAATCATCGAGTTATCGATACCCTCCTTAAGCTCCAAGCGCATAGAGACCTTAGCCGAGAATATCGCCTCGTCAACACTATAACCCAATTTGCGCATAAGCGCCGATACATGCAATGCATCTACCGACAAAGCATCGCTAAGCTCCAACTCATAATCCTCGGATTCGGCACTACTATCTATCAACTCTCTATCCGAATATAACTCCTTAATGCGTTTTGTAAGTGATGGATACTCGCTACTATAGATAATGGTTTTTGCACTCTTGGCAAGCAGTAACTTTTCATCAATCTTTTGCGCCTCCGACTGGAAGTTTGCCGAGTGCGCATCACCTATCGAGGTGATAACCACAATCTCAGGCTTAATCATTCGCTCCAAACGCTCCATCTCACCAGGGTGGGAGATACCAGCCTCTATAAACGCGACCTCCTCGCTACCATCAAGCATAAGCAACGAGAGCGCCACACCAAGCTGCGAGTTATAACTCTTAGGCGAAGCGAACGAGTGCACACTCTCGGGTATCGAGCGCGATGCCCACTCCTTAACTATTGTCTTACCGTTAGAACCAGTGATAGCAACAACCCTACCCGCAAACTGCTCACGGTGGTAGGTTGCAAGGCGCTGCAACGCACCCAATGTAGATTCCACAACCACAACACCGCAACGCTTATTCGGAAGCTCCACATCGCGCTCCACGATAAATGCCTCAACACCGCGAGCCACCATACGCTCGATAAACTGATGACCATCGTGATTCTTACCGTCGATAGCCGCAAAGGCAACCTCCTCGGCCGATACTACACTGCGAGAATCGGTAGCGATGCTACGCACCCTGACATCGGCACCGCGATGCTCACCACCCACGATATGGGCTACTTCAGACAATAGATAGTTCATAACTTCTACCTTTTATATTATTGCTTGAATGTTACCACAGTAATACCCGCACCACCTCTATCAGCGTGGTCGTCTGCCACCGTAGCTACATCTTTAACCGTACGCAAATAGCGACGAATCTCCTCCTTCAATGCACCAGTACCCTTACCGTGGAGAATGGTAACGGTCGAGACTCCCACCATCAAGGCATCATCCACCAAGTCCTCGACAGCCTCCAACGCCTCCACAGCACGCATACCGCGCACATCTATAGTATCGCGGAAGTTGAGCTTGCGCTCATGGATATCTACCGATACTACCGTGCGAGCCGTAGTAGGTCGTGTGGCGGCACGATACTCCGACGAAGATACTACGCTTAAGCGAGAGAGCTCCACCATAATAATCATCTGACCAAATGCCACCTGAGCCTTCTTGCCCTTAATCTGCTGCACAACGCCTGGCGTAGACTGCCCCTCGAGCTTGACCTTGCTACCCACCTCTATTACCTGAGGCTTAGACTCTGGCTGAGGCTTAGCTACAACGCCACCATTCTGCTCGCGCTCCTCGGCACGCTTCTCTCTGCGCTCCCTGCGACGCGCCAATCGCTCCATCTCACGCTCGATGCGCTCGTCAGCACTCTTATCACTGTTATCAACGCCCTCGGCAAAGCTAACCAACTCCTTACGAGCCAAGCGTGTAAGTTCCTTCTCTGCCTGTGACTCTCGGATAGTGCGGATAGTATTCTCGATAGTGCGGTTAGCATTCGTAATAAGCTCCTCAGCCTCCTTGCGGGCGCTCTCCAAGATTCTACGGCGCTCCTCCTTGATATCCTGCAACCTATCAGTGTAGGTCTGCTCCAACTGCTCAACCTTTCTATCAGTCTGGCGAATGCGGTCACGCTTCTCTGCCCAGTAGCGCTTATCTCGCGCAATCTCGCGGAGTTGCTTTTCAAGGTTTATATGATCCTCACCAGCCTTATCCATAGCCTTGCGAACGATATTTTCGGGCAGACCAATCTTGCGAGCCACCTCGATAGCAAAGGAGCTACCCGGCTTACCCATCTCAAGGCTAAAGAGTGGTTGAATATTCTTGACATCGAATGCCATAGCACCGTTGGCTACACCCTCGTTGCGCGATGCAAAATACTTAATATTAGCGTAGTGCGTAGTGATAACGCCATAGCTTCTACACTCCACAAAATGCTCCAATATAGACTCCGAGATAGCACCACCAATCGTAGGCTCTGTACCCGAACCGAACTCGTCGATAAGAATCAAGGTATGCTCCGAGGCTTCGTGCAACATCGACTTCATATTCACAAGGTGCGACGAATAGGTCGATAGGTCATTCTCCAAAGACTGCTGATCGCCAATATCTATCATCAACGACCTAAATATCGGAAACTCCGAGTTCTCCAACACTGGGACTAAAAAGCCACACTGCACCATATATTGCAACAAGCCCGTAGTCTTTAAACATACCGATTTTCCACCAGCATTAGGTCCCGAGATGACCAAGATACGGCGCTCGGAGTTAAGCTCCATATCGAGCGGCACAATCTCCTTATGCTGAGCCCTAAGCGTCTGCTGCAAGAGCGGATGACGCGCCTTGCGCAGTAGGAGGCGACCCTCGGTGGAGATAATCGGCTTTGTCGCTCCATTCTCTAACGCCCAACGAGCCTTAGCTCTAAGGGCATCCATACGTGTAAGGTACTCCTCGATACGCGCCAAGCCCTCAACATCTAAGCGTAACACCGCCGTAAGCTCGGTAAGGATGCGGACAATCTCGCGTTTCTGGGCATACTCCAACTCCTTGAGCTCGTTGTTCAGCTCCACAACCTCGACTGGCTCAACATAGAAGGTGCGACCCGTAGCCGACTCGTCGTGTATAAAGCCCGCGATCTTGCGCTTATTGGCCGCCGAGACCGGGATAACAGCGTGACCATCACGGATAGAGAGCATAGCATCAGCCTCAACAATACCCGACGCCTTAGCTCGCTGCAACACCTGTTGTAGGCGCTTTGCCACCATACCCTCATGCTCGCGAATAGCACGACGTATCTCCTGCAACTCGGGCGATGCCGATGAGCGCACCTCACCCTTCTCGTCCACAACACGCTCTATGGCACGCTGAAGTTCGGGGTATGTACCCACGCCAAGTGTAATGCGTCGTAGGTCGGGATATAAACCCTCCTTGCGCGAGAGTATAAACTCCACAATCGAGGCTGCCGAGCGAAGCGAGCGAAGCAAAATAGCGGCCTCCTCCTCCGTAATATATGAGCCCTCAACAGCAATCTTATCGACGATAGAGGCGATATCCTCCTGCTCGCCGATATCTGCGCCGTGCTCCATAGATATAACCACACGCATCTGGTCCGCAAGCTTTAAGCGACCCTCAATATCACGAAAAGATGTAGAGAAGCCCTCCGAGGCTATAACCTCGCGTGCCGACTGCATAGAGCAGAGGTTAACAATCTGCTCACGGATGCGGTCAAAACCGATGCGTTGTTCAAAATTTGCTGGATATATCATATCTTCGACTTACTTCTTAACGATATTGTTGCCCCTAAAGTGGACTACATAAGCATCCTTAAAGGTCTTCTTCACCTCGTTGAGTGCACTCTTTGCATCAGCGACACTCGAAAAGGCTCCGTAGCAATATTTGTATCGGTATTGACCCTCGCCTATAAACTCCTGAACGCGACCCTTATACGCCTTAAACTGCGAGCTCTCGACACTCACCGGTTTTGTGCTCGACATCACCTGAATGGTGTAACCCTCGGTCTGCGTTTCAGTTACCTCCTGAGCCTCGATCTGCACTGGTTCGGCAGGGCTCTTAGCAACACCCTCCACCTTAGTCTCTGGCGTAGACTCTGGCACAACCTCCTCACTGCTACCATCCAACGCCTGGAAGTATGAGATAATGGCATCCGTAATTGCCGTTGCCATCTCTTTCTTAGCATTTTTTGAGGTTAGGTAATTATAGTCATGGTCGTTGGTAAGATAGCCCAACTCGACGATAACACCCGGACCCTCGAAGTAATACAACACAGTAAAGACTGGACCCGCCTTAACACCGAGATTTTTGAGTCCATACTTCGACATATTCTTGCAGCACTCCTCTGCAAAATAGCGACTATATGGCTCATTCTCAAGCTGTCTCGCCATCGCCATCATAAAACCTAAGGAGCTACGATCCAAATCCTTGGCATCAATAAAATCACCCTCGTCAGCATAGCGCGTAGCAACATTATCGTTTTGCGACATAAGCTTCTCATTAAGCGTCAACACCCACACCTCGCAACCATTCACCGAGGTCTTATCATGAGCATTGGCGTGGATGCTAACGTAGAGGTCTGCTCCCTTCTTATTCGCAAACTCGGCTCGCAGACGGTTATCCGTAGACTGCGCAGCGTGGTACGACGAGTCGCAACTACGCGTAAGATAGACCTCCAACGACTCGGCACGCTTAGCCAACATCGAGCGCACCTCCTTCGCCACATCCAAAACATAATCTGCCTCACGCACCTGCTTCTGCACTTTACCTGGGCGAGGATTACCGTGTCCAGCATCGAGGACTACGACTCTCTTCGAGCTACCCTGTGCCATACACTGCACACCCATACCACCGCCCAACAGCGGGAATAGCAACAGAAGTGATAGCGCAATTACGATATTTCTCATAAAATGTAAATTTTATGCCAAAAAATTATTATCTTTGCGAGCTGTTAGCCAGCACAAACAAGCGCTTAAACCAAGCACCACAAAATGGCACATAGAGACCTTTGAGGTGTTTTGCCGACTCAGTCGGCAAAGTTACAAAAATTTATTGAATTTTGAGACATATATTCTTAAAATATCTAACCTCTGCACTGCTTATCGCAGTCTTTGCGTTACTCTCATTCGGCATCACAAGTGCTGGAGCAGGAAGTCTCGGTCTATTCCAAACCCGTGATAGCGCAACACAGCCTACAAAGCGCGATACCACAACGGAGCGTCGTCGCACAAAAAAGGCAACATTTACAGATATCATCGAGGGTAAGGCGGTAGACTCTGTCGTGTTCGATGCGCAAAACAATATGATTTACAGCTACAAGAGTGGTGATGTAACATATCAGGGCATGAACCTCAAGGCAGACTTTATGCGTGTGAATATGGAGAATAAGGATGTCTTCGCACACGGCTACCCTG
This sequence comes from Alistipes sp., assembly GCA_045633525.1. Taxonomy (GTDB): domain Bacteria; phylum Bacteroidota; class Bacteroidia; order Bacteroidales; family Rikenellaceae; genus Alistipes. The sequence goes on from JAZQYM010000087.1 coordinate 14,196, forward strand.
CTGACACGGTGGACGGCGTAGCAACGACCACACACCCTGAGTTCTCGGATGGTGGAACGCCATACTCTATGGATACCATCACCTACAACCTCGATAGCAGAAAGGCAAAGATTAAGGGTATTGCAACGCAGGAGGGCGACGGCTGGCTTATCGGTAGTAGTGTGAAGATGCACCCCGATGAGTCTATCCATATCGGTAACGGTATGTACACCACTTGCGACTGCACCGACCACCCACACTTCTATATCGCAATGACGCAGGCGAAGGTTATCCCAGGCAAGAAGATTGTAACGGGATATGCCTACCTCGTTATGGAAGATGTGCCGATCTACTTCCCTGGTATCCCTGAGGCTTTCTTCCCGATTAACAACGGTCCTAAGTCTGGTATCCTAATGCCTACGTATGGTGAGGATGCTAAGGGTTTCTTTATCCGCGATATCGGTTGGTATTTCGCTATTAGCGACCACATGGACCTCGCTATCAGAGGCGGTATCTACACCCTCGGTTCATGGGAGGTATCTGCTGTATCGCAGTATGTTAAGCGCTACAAATATCGCGGCAACTTCAACCTTCAGTATTCGGCTATCCGCACGGGTGAGAAGGGAGAGGCAGACTTTGTGGAGCAGAACAACTACAAGATTCAGTGGTCGCACTCGCAGGATGCTAAGGCAAACCCAGGCTCTACATTCTCGGCATCGGTTAACCTCACATCAAGTGGTTATAGCCGCTACTCGGCAACAAACGTGAATGATATCCTTGCTACGCAGACTAACTCATCAATCTCATACTCAAAGAATTGGGAGGGCACACCATTCTCGCTATCGTTGAATATGTCGGCATCACAGAACTCAAAAAATAAGACCATTGCAGTGACGATGCCAACCATTACCTTTAACGTATCGAGCTTCAACCCACTAAAGCGTAAGGAGGCTATCGGTAAGGCGCGATGGTACGAAAAGATTAAGATGAGCTACTCGATGAAGATGACCAACTCGGTGAACACCACCGAGGATAAACTCTTCACGGAGGAGGGCTTCCGCAGTATGAAGAATGGTATTCAGCATACGATACCTATCTCTACCTCGCTGTCGCTCTTCAACTACATCAATGTGAGTCCTTCGTTCAACTATACCGAGCGCTGGTACTTTAAGAAGGTGCAGCAAGAGTGGAACAACGAGACCAAGAAACTCGAGACCTTAGACCCAGAGTATGGCTTCTGGCGACTCTATAACTACAACGCCTCTGTTTCGGCTAATACCACCGTCTACGGTACATACGTGGCTAAGAAGCCTACACGTAAGTTGCAGGCTGTGCGCCACACCATAACCCCAAATATCGGCTTTAGCTACGCCCCAGATTTTAGCCGTCAGCGCTATGGCTTCTACGAGACTGTGCAGACCGATACAACGGGTAAGTTCAAGGTCTACTCACCATTTACCGATAACGCGTACGGTGTACCTGGTAGTGGTGAGCAGCTATCGCTGAACTTCGGTCTCTCGCAGTCGTTAGAGGCAAAGATACGCACGCAGGATACGGTAAAGAAGGTTAAGATTATCGACCAGATTTCGATTAGTGGTTCGTATAACTTCCTTGCAGACTCTATGCGTCTGTCAACTCTCCCTGTGCAGCTACGAAGCACCATATATCAGAACGTAGCCCTCAACCTATCGCTCACACTCGATCCATACGAAGTATCTCCTCAGGGTGTGCGCTACGATAAGCTAATGTGGCGACGCGGTCTCCCTGGTCGTGTGCAGAGCACCAGCTGGAGCTTCGGCTACACCTTCCGCTCGCGCGAGAACCAGAATCAGGTAGCAGGTAATGATATCACCTCCTTCCCTGCCGAGTACTTCAACTCGTGGTCCGACCCTTACGGCACGCTCAACCCTGCAATGCGACGACAATGGATGGCGGGGCAGTATTATGATTTCTCGATACCGTGGAACTTCGGTTTCAACTATAGCATCAGCTACAATGCCCAATATGTCAATAATGGTACGACGGGATATAAGAAGAATATCCAGCAGACGGCAAGCTTTAACGGTAGCGTCAAGCTCACGGAGAAGACAATGATCACCGCCAACTCGGGCTACGACTTCACCGCCCGCAAGATGTCGATGACCTCGGTATCTATCACACGTGATCTCCACTGCTGGCAGATGTCCTTCTCGTGGATTCCATTCGGCAACCACAAGAGCTGGGCATTTAACATCGGTGTCAAGGCAGCCTCACTCGCTGACTTGAAGTACGATAAGAGCTACTCACAGTACGACTATATGTACTAATACTAAATATCCACAGCATAGGGCGTGTTCCAGACAACTCAATGGAACACGCCCTTTTCGTTTATATGACTCTGGACTGACACAATATACCAATATATAATTCATCCAACAGGGTATAACCAACGCATTTCGGAACATCTGCCCAACTTAGAAGGATATGTGCGTTACCCATAAAAATTTATTGCCATACCTTTGCAGCGAGTTTCAAACACTATAATTATGAATCGGATATACATTCTAATAAATAAGCATTATGGAAAAATTAAGACCAAAAAAGACAAAGATTGAGGAGAAGGTAGTAGGTACATACCAAAGTATCGAGAGTGGCGTAGTTGGCACCTATCAAAAGATTGAGGATAGTGTTGTAGGCACATACAAAAAGATCGAAGATAAGTTCGTTAAACGTTTCCTCGAAGTAGATGAGCAGGAGGAGAACAAAACAGATAAATAACTATTATGAAGGAGGCAAAGCAAACAAGATAGATATGGGTTGCATCGATATTCTGTTCACAGAATTACTACATCACACCTGTCTTATGTATGGACTAAAGCAGACCTTTGAGGCTATGCCTCACCTGAACAAGCGAGTTGTAGAGGTGGGTGATAGGAGTATTATCATAGATAACGCCATAGCTCCACCACCCACCCCTTGCAACCCCAAATACCGACGTCCAAACAAGATGACAAGAAGTTTAGTGAGAGTATCGTACTGGGGGGATAAACTCTCCGTAGAGTATAACGACACAATATGTACTCCTTGCGATATCGAGGATTTCGCTAAAACACTCGTGCAAAACTATCTACGCTTTAGGCACGGATATCTAAAGATAAGAGTTGAGGGGGATAAGGTCATCAACATCTTGGACAATCAAGTCATCGCCCAGATAGGTTAAAAGTAGAGAGTCGTTACACTATCGTAACGACTCTCTATATGCTTTTGGTGATATGCCCTCCACCCTTTTGAAGTACTTTCCAAATACGGACTGCGACGGGAAGTTAAGTTCATCGCTTATCTGCTGAATAGTCATCTTTGTAGATGATAGCGAGCTTTTGGCATAGAGTACAACATACTGTTCAATCCACATAAATGCTGTCATACCCGTATGCTCTTTGAGTAGTGTCGAGAGATACTTTTTGGATATACACAACTTATCGGCATAGAAATCAATATCTCGATGTTGCTTAAAATGCTCTGCAACCAAGCCAATAAACCTCTCGCACATATTCTGCTGCGGGGTCATAGCCTCTGCAGTAGCCGTAACACCATGAACATAGTAGCCAAGCCCATAGTAGTATGCCGAAAAGAGGTGCTTTATAATTTGCTCCTGATAGGGATTATCCTCCTGCTTGAGGATACCCGCCACCTGCCGATAACAAGCCATATAGGCATCTATTGCCTCCTGAGATATGGTATAAAACTGCGTATGTTGCAAAAATAGACGCTCTTGAAGGCTCACAGGAAGATTTAACGAGTCGGTAAACTCCGAACTAATCATCATACCCAACCCCTCAAACTGCTCATCTACAGCCAATGACTCGACAACCTGACCTGGGAGGAATATTGCCATTGCTGGAGCTTTGAGCGTATAGGGACGGAAATCGACAATACATGATAGTCCCCCTGCAGTGATGATAATCTGTGTGACCTTCTCAATCTTAAATGGATAGCGAAGACCACTGAGTAAATTCGTGCTATCAAGCAACTCTATACCACCTACCATAACCAAACTATTTTTTGCAAATTTACAAAAATCGGAATATTTGCACAATAACACACGCTATTCTCGCGAATAAAGCGCCAAATACTAAGAACATTTGCCCACAACCTCTCAACCATTCACCCAACAACCCATACAGGTAGAGAGGAAGCTACGCCACATCGTAGCGGATAAAGACACACGGACTCTCACACTCCTCGCATTACGCATATCGCTCCATAGACACGCCAACGACTATTGTGCAACAAAAAAGGGGCTGACTAAAAAGTAACTTAGCCAGCCCCCAGAACCTAAGAGAGTGAATAAAAAGATGTAGTTTTAGGCTTGCGTAGCCCGAAAAAGCGGAGTTTACTTAAGCGTAAATGAGCATTTTGAGGGCAAGCGTAACGACAAAATACACTTTTTATTTACGCTCTTTACGGGTAACAAGTAACAACCCTCAACTAATTATTACTAATACGTCCTCTATCCTCCTCCGAGCCACTCTCTACAGACTTTGCACGGAAATTCTTACCAGAGTTGAAGTTGTATGATATTTGAAATCTGAACATTGGGCGTTGCCATGGCTGGTCGACAACCATAACGCGCTCGAAATCAGACTCCTTAACGGTTATAGCCTGCTTCATAGGTACGATGTTATGCACGCCGAGGCTGAGGGTTAACTTGTTGTCCAAGAGTCGCTTCTTGAGATATACGTTGGCGTTTGCCATATCGCTCATAGAGGTGTTGCCCGCCACTGCGCCGTGCATATATACACCGCTAAGCTCTATAAAGTGGTTGTGTGGCAGAGTGAAGGTCATCTGGGCATTACCTATAACCATAAGATTACGGCGTATAGCCTCCTCTGGGCGTATGCGCTGACCAAGATACATCGCATTAAGGTTGATATTCGTAGCCCACCACTTGGTTATCTGTATCGGCAGATTTGCCGATGCGTAGAAGTCGTTAAGCGTTGGGTAGTTGATATATTGCAGTAAGAGCAGTTCAGGGTTCTGGCTATCTACAATCGTGGTCTGCTGAATGGCATTCTGCATAAGCGACATACCAACAGTTAATGTGTACTTATACTTAAGTACCGCGGTGATAGATAGTGAGTTATCGTACGCTGCTTTGAGGTTGGGGTTGCCGCACTGTATCATATACTCCGAGATCTTTGTCTCGTTAGGCGACAATGCCCAGAACGAGGGGCGAGATATGGTGCGCGAGTACTGCGCAACAAGGGAGTATGCACCATCCTCGGTAAGGGAGTATGAGAGGTTGGCATTGGGGAAGAGGTCGCCATAGTTCTGGTCCACATTGCCTGTGTTATCACGGAATGAGGTGTACTCTCCGCGTAGTCCACCCACCACGCTTAGACGACCAAAACGTGCCGAGAGCGTGGCGTAGGCAGCACCGATATTCTCGGTGTAGCCGATATCGTAGTTCTTAGCCTCGTTGGGTTGCCAGTAGCTATTATCCTTATCCTCGTCCGAGCCTATAAAGTCCTCATATACAGCACTGTTTGCATTGGTGTTATTAGTAAATTTCACACCCGCCTTGAAGCTAAGTTTTGGAGACAAGATCTTCTCCAAAGCCAATGTTGCAGTTGTGAGTCGATAGTTACTCTTGCTATTATCGCGGTATATCGACTCGCCAACAGAGGTATAGTCGAGATAGTCGTTGTGGTTGGGGTAGACAGAGTTTGTGTAGTCGTATATAAGCTTTAGCGTTGAGCCCATATCATCGAATTTGTAGATGTAGTTGAGCGTTGCTGTAGCCATATCGCTATGATAGCTGTTGTTGTATGTACCCTCGGTGCGCTGGACTATATCGCTAAGTCTATGCTCAGTCCAGGTGTCTGTTGTACCACCACCGCCATACCTATTTAGTTGAATCTCGCCACCTACGGAGTGCCTATCGTTGAAGTCGTAGACGATACCGAAATTACCACCGCGCCAATAGGTGTTGTTATATAGCTCCGATTTGGCATCTATAACCGTTCCCGATATGTAGTTAGTATGCTCCTCGGTGTTGTATATCTGCTCGTTGCGACCTATCCAGGCACGAGCGTATGCATTCACCTTACCACGATTGTAGTTTAGTGATAGCGAGGGCGATAGCGACTTATAATCTCGCGTATATCCTGCAGAGTGCGATATCGAGCCCATAAGACCTGAGTCTACGTGGCGCTTGGTTGTAATCTTGATTATACCACCTGAGGATGAGGCGTCATAGTCGGCACCCGACTGAGGCACAACCTCAATCTTTTGAATATCCTCAGCACGTAGCGAACGTAGGTAGGCTATAAGCTGCGCATCCTCCATCTTCACCTCGCGGTCGTTGAGATATATCTTCGAACCCGATGAGCCGTTAATCGAGATTTTATCATCCTGAATCCACACACCCGGCGCAGTCTTGAGTAGCTCCTCGCCATCCTTACCCATAGCTATTGGAGAATTGGCAATATCCACCACAAAACGGTCTGCCTCACGACGTATAAGTTGCGAGGTGACCACAACCTGCTCTATATGCTCGGAACTCTCCACCAATACTATATCGCCCAAGTTGATATTTTCCTGAAGCGAGAGACTGCGCTTATAGGCGCTATAGCCCATATAGTTGACATTTAGCGTGTAGTCACCCTCGGCTATAGCCACCACAAAGCCACCCTCACTATCCGTTGTGGCACCCGCCACCTGATGCTCATTTTCTAAGATCACCACCGTAGCGTATGCAATAGGAATATTCTCGCTATCAACCACGCGACCACTAACACTATATCTCTGCGCAAATGCGCCGCCTACGCTCGCCATAAGCATCGCCATTAGGATTAGAACTAACCGCCTCATATATTTTCTGTTTACTATATATATAACGCACAAATGCGCAGTTTAGTAACAAAGATAAGTAAATAAAGTGAAATATCAAACCTAAAAAGTATGGTGCGCCACGCGCGAGATTAATTATTTGGAGACAGCAGAGACAACAGAGACAACAGGGACAACAGAGAAATTTATTATCATTCTGATGATACTCTGTTTCGCTGTGGTCTCTTTCGTCTCTGTGGTCTCAAAACAAACCTTCCCAAGCGCGAGACCCAAATTTCTTACGAGAAGGGCACACTCAACCGATATTAGCAGCACAACCGAATTTCTTGTCAGAAGGGCGCCGAGTGCTACACTCGGCGAAAAAGGCGACGATGGGTAGTACTTGAACGTACGTCCCATTGTCGCCTTTTTTGTTAGGGGCCGCAATCGACCCCTTATCACAAGAAATTCAGGAGATTACTTGCTACGAGCTACAATAGCATCAACCTCTGGAGCCTCCTTAGAAGCCTCGATAGTTGTTGTAGACATCTTAGCAGCCTTGAACTTCTTAGAGAATAGCTTGTTATCATCATTGCTGATTACAAGGCTCTGAGTCTCGATAACCTCATCCTCGATGATCTCGTCACCTGACTCGTCACCCTCCTCGTCGCCACCAGGGATTGGAGGCAATGAAGCCTGGTACTCATTCCACCAGTTTACGTAAGTCGCAGCATTGTCGTTAACGCCCTCGTATGAAATTGGAATCCACTCACGATATAGCTTAGAGAACTGACCGTCCATATCCAATACTACAGCTGTAAGCTCGAACTCACCACCATAATATAGGAATGTCATTGAGTGAGAAGCTGTCATACCACCGTACGTGTCGATAGACCATACCAAGCCGTCGATGCACTGCTTATCATCGTAAATATCTGAACGACCTGTCCAATCGTAAATAACATAGAACCAATCACCGTGATCCTCAGTTACGTTACCATCAGCATCAGTAATAATAACCTCAAGAGGGTAAACAGCCTTACCTGAGTAGAACTCACCAGCCATATACTCGTAACCTTCGAACAAAGCAACATCAGCGCAATCGAAGTAACCAAGATCCTTGAATGCGATATTTACGCTACCCTCGCCACCAGACTTAGTAGTAATACGCTGTGAGAAGATCTGAGAAGTTGTTGCGCAACCACCACGTGTACCGAATGCATAAACTACGTACTCAGTATCAGGCTCAAGATCAAGAACTGAAACCTCCTCAGGGCCCTTTAGAAGAGCGTACTCTATATTGTGAAGTAGGTACTCCATAATCTCAGCATCGTTCTTACCATACTTAGCCCAATCTGAAGCCTTCTCCCAACCTGCTACATAGTAGTCGTCGTTAGATGGAGTGAAGTTTAACTTAGCAGTACGAGCAGTAACCTTACCAACCTCAACAGTGATTACGTTGTCAGATGGAGATACTGTACCTGTTGTGAATGGACGGATCTGTGGAACTGAAGAGCAAAGACCATTCTCCTCCATTGTGTATGCGAAGAGGTAGTAAGGAACCTCTGCCAAAAGCTCGAAGTCGTAGTGGCTTCTAGGAGTGCCGTCTGGGTTGTTACCAACGCAAGTGAAGTCTGCGATGATGTCTGCAGCGCTGTGATTTTCAGCAACCATCTCACCTACAGAAGTTGCCCACCAGTATGTGATAACTTCTTCGTTAGAGTTCAAGTAACGGTTACCCTGCAAGTCTACAAGGTCATACAAGTAGCTATCAACAAGCACCTTAGGCAATACATCGAAGTAGTAGTCACCCTCGTAACCAACAGGAGTTACATCTACAGATGCCATACAGCCGTCAACAAGCTCAAGTTTCATCTCGAACTCTACATCGTTCTGCTTAGGAGCAGGAGTAGTTACAGGCATCATACAAACATCAGAGAGCAATGCACCTGTAGTGTAGTCGATGTAATAGCAGTAAACAGTGTAAGTTACACCAGGAGCTGCCTTACCAACTTTCTTATTACGAAGATCTCCTACGAAAGCCTTATCCTGCATAATACCTGCAGCGTTCTGACCGTAGAACTGACCCAACCAAGCGAAGTATGCAACGTCATCGTTATAGAAATCCTCGCCAGTCTTGAAATCAGACGCGACGATATACTCAGCATCTGCACACATCACGATATAAGGAGTAGTCTTATCCTCTGGGATGACATCGATATAGAACTCGAAGTAACCAGCATTTACATTCTCAAGAGTGAAGCCCTTATCTACGCGTGCACCCTGCTTAACCTTGAAGATAACAGGATCAGCGTAACGGTACTCAACGGTTACCAAGCAAGAACGAGGCTCTGAACCAGTGTTCTCCTCAACAGTAAAACGGATAACACCCTCAGTATTAGTTTTGAAATCATAAACCCAAGGCTCTGCAGCAGATACCTCAACCTTAGTACCCTGGTGAGGATTATTGATAGTATACTCAATAGAGTATGTACCACCAGCAACACCTGCAGATACCTCAGTCTTAGCAAGCTTAATCTTAGAATCCTTAGTTACCTCAGTAGGTTTGTTAGGGTTATTGCCCTTGTCATCCACTGCATCATCAGAACAAGACACAACAAGTGTCAAGCACATCAATGACCAAAGTAAATTTTTCAAAATTTTCATAGACATTTAAGTTAAAAGTTTAATATTAGTTTTAGTTCATCTTAAATTTCTGTTGCCTTCATCATTCCCTAAGGGAAATTTACGGGTCAAATATAGAAATAATTATCTGAAAATGCAAATTAGCCCCTAAAAAAAATCCCTCACAAACCATCCGTTTCATCCTTAAGACCACATTGTTGATATGCAGTGTTGCATATTCGAGATATTATCACTATTTTTGTCGAAAATAATACTATTATATCTATTTGAATATGAGACATTGTAGACTATTTTTATCATTTTTTGCTATCGTGTGCTCTATGCTCTTTGTAGCCTGCCAGGATACTCCAAACGAGAGCATAGACAATGGCAAGACTGCTCTCACATTTGAGGCTACAGCCATTGAGCTCGACGGTAAGGCTGGCTCATACACCATTGGTTACACCATTCAGAATGGTATCGAGGGCATCGATATCGCCATTAAGTGCGAGGCGGATTGGTTGTCGAACGTCCGCACCGAGGATGGCAAGATACATTTCGACTACGCACAGAACCTTGGCACAACGGAGCGCTCAGCAGCCATCATCGTGAACTACCCTAATGTTAACACCCTATTGATAAAGGTTACACAGCACGTAAACGACGCCGTAACCTTCACAATGGCTCTCAAATCGCAGACAACAACCTCGTGTGCAACAACAATTACGCCATCAGACCCAGAGGCCACCTATATTGTACATATGGCAGAGATGGCATACATCTTGGGAGCTCAGATCACCTCTGCCGAGGAGCTCTTTATGGATGACTACAACTACTTTATGAACTTCGCTAATATGGTGGATGCTCCTAAGCTCAAGGAGTTCTTCCTCGCAAATTACTTCGCATACCAGGAGGAGCAGACTATCGAGTGGGCAGGTATGATACCTGGAAACGAGTATGTATTGTATGTCTACGCTGTGGAGTTCAACGAGACTAACGACGACTACACCCTCGCATCGCCTATTACACATCAGATTATAACACTCGACGGTCCTGAACTTACAACCGTAGAGTTCGATGTTAATATCGACGTAAATGGTCCTAATGCAGACTACAACATTGCCCCTATTAACTACGAGGGCAAGTACTACTTCTCTATCTACGATGAGAGCGACTATATGTACCGTAGCGCAAACACCCCTGTGGACGAGCAGTATTCAAAGCTTGTATCGGATATATGGATCGATATGATGAGCGAGCTTTTAATCTCGGGCTACACAGCCGACCAGCTCTTGGAGCTTATGTGTCTAAGTGGTGATGTGGAGTATGGTGAGACTCTTAAGGGTAGCACAAACTACGCCCTTGTAATCTATGCTATCGGCAATGTGGACGGTCTACCACAGGTTATCTCTGCACCTCAGGTATTCAACTTCCGCACAGAGGAGATTGGAGCATCAGATATGACTATCGATATCACTGTTGAGAACAACTATGTTCGCGTAGCAGATATCACAATCGCACCATCTGCGAACGAGCCTTATACAGCAGCCGTTATTGCTAAGGCATCTGTTCCAGAGGGTTCAAACGAGCAGATTATCGAGTGGCTAAACTCGAACCTCATAATGGAATCATATAGCGGCGAGATCTCAAGCCATATCAACACCTTCCAGCCTAACACCGAGTACTCGGTACTTGCATACGGACTCTGGGGTGGCGTTGTCACTACCGACCTCTTCCGCGTGGACTTCAAGACCGACGAGGAGGGTGAATGTGAGAATAGCGTTATCCGCGTAGACTACGACGGTCCTTATAGCCTTAAGGAGCTCGAGGCATACAATCCTGACTACTTCTACAGCTACGGTATGTTCGAGGATATGGGCTGGTATGCTATGTGGGCAGAGATCTTCACAGAGCAGCCTACACAGGACCTCTTCTACTGCATCTATAGCGCAGATAAGGTGGTAACACAGGGTATGGATGCCATCTTTGCCGACCTTGTGTCGTACACATCGAAGAAGACCTCGCTCTTCACTGGCGAGAACGACAAGCTCTATGTAATGTGCGCCGTAGCTATGGACTACCGCGGTAACTATAGCGAGATGTGGATATCGGATCCATTCTCATATAACTATAACACCTCTCCAAAGCGCGATCTAAGCGAGCTCCTCGACAAGCTCTACAACACCCCTACCAGCGAGCGCAAGGAGGTAAAGAAGGCTGGCGTTACCAACCACTTGGTAAAATAACAACCGCTACATATAACATTGAAAAGGCTACCTGCGGGTA
>JAZQYM010000088.1:0-13257 GCA_045633525.1 Alistipes sp.
ACCAAGCGCGAGACCGAATTTCTTGTCAGAAGGGGCATAAATAATTAGTAATTACTAGAGAGTAATTAGTAATAGTTATGCTTGGAACAAGTGATACATAAACATTAAGGGCTGCACAACCTAATTTCTTGTCAGAAGGGGTTAGATTTGTTCTATCGCAAAAGAAGATCCCCTCGGGATAGTACAAGTAGTACAGCCCGAGGGGTCTTACTTTTGGGATGGGACAAAGATGTGCCCCTTATCACAAGAAATTCACAAGAAATTAACTACTTAACCTCCTCAAACTCAACATCCTCTGGCTGCGCCTGCTGCTCTGCACCCTGCTGCTGAGCACCCTGAGCCTGCTGAGCCTGCTGAGCCTGCTGCTGAGCGTAGATATCCTGTGAGGCAGCCTGCCATGCTGCGTTGAGGTTCTCGATAGCTGTGTCGATAGCTGCGATATCTTTAGCTGCGTGAGCCTCCTTAAGCTTCGCAAGAGCAGCCTCGATAGCTGACTTCTTCTCTGCTGGGAGCTTATCGCCATACTCCTTAAGGTTCTTCTCTGATGCGAAGATATTTGAGTCTGCCATATTAATCTTCTCAATACGCTCCTTCTCAGCCTTATCCTTAGCCTCGTTAGCCTTAGCCTCGTCGCGCATACGCTGGATCTCAGCGTCGGTCAAACCACTTGAAGCCTCGATGCGAATCTTCTGCTCCTTGCCAGTACCAAGGTCCTTAGCAGATACGTTAAGGATACCGTTAGCATCGATATCGAAGGTAACCTCGATCTGTGGCACACCACGTGGAGCTGCTGGGATGCCGTCGAGGTTAAACTGACCGATAGACTTGTTATCAGCCGCCATAGCACGCTCACCCTGGCATACGTTGATAGTTACAGTTGGCTGATTATCAGCAGCTGTAGAGAATACCTGGCTCTTACGAGTAGGGATGGTAGTGTTAGCCTCGATAAGGCGTGTCATCACACCACCCAAAGTCTCGATACCGAGTGAAAGTGGAGTTACATCCAACAAAAGCACATCCTTAACCTCACCAGTAAGAACACCACCCTGGATAGCAGCACCTACAGCAACAACCTCATCTGGGTTTACTGAGCGGTTAGGAGCCTTACCGAAGAACTCCTCAACAACGCGCTGGATAGCTGGGATACGAGTAGAACCACCTACAAGGATAACCTCGTCAATCTGGCTTGCCTGCAAACCTGCATCACGCAATGCTACACGGCAAGGCTCAATAGTCTTCTGTACAAGGTGGTCGCAAAGCTGCTCGAACTTAGCACGAGTAAGAGTCATTACAAGGTGCTGTGGGATGCCGTTTACTGGCATAATATATGGGAGATTGATATCGGTAGTTGTAGCCGATGAAAGCTCAATCTTAGCCTTCTCAGCAGCCTCCTTCAAGCGCTGCAATGCCATAGGATCCTGACGAAGGTCGATCTGGTGCTCAGCCTTGAATGCCTCTGCCATATAGTCAATCAAAACGTGGTCGAAGTCATCACCACCAAGGTGAGTATCACCATTTGTAGACTTAACCTCGAATACGCCATCACCCAACTCAAGGATAGAGATATCGAAGTTACCACCACCAAGGTCGTATACAGCAATCTTCATATCGTTCTGCTTCTTATCCAAGCCGTATGCCAAGGCTGCAGCTGTAGGCTCGTTGATGATACGACGCACCTTCAAACCAGCAATCTCACCTGCCTCCTTAGTTGCCTGACGCTGAGAGTCAGAGAAGTATGCAGGAACAGTGATAACAGCCTCTGTAACCTCCTGACCAAGGTAATCTTCTGCTGTCTTCTTCATCTTCTGAAGGATGATAGCCGAGATCTCCTGTGGAGTGTACTGACGACCGTCGATATCTACACGAGGAGTGTTGTTGTCGCCCTTAACGATTGAGTATGGAGCACGTGCGATATCTGCAGTCACAGCATCGTAACGCTCACCCATAAAGCGCTTAATAGAGAACACTGTACGCTTAGGGTTTGTGATAGCCTGACGCTTTGCAGGATCACCCACCTTACGCTCACCGTCGTTAGTAAATGCTACTACTGAAGGTGTTGTACGATGACCCTCTGCGTTAGGGATAACAACAGGCTCGTTACCCTCCATTACAGCCACACACGAGTTGGTTGTACCCAAATCAATACCAATAATCTTGCTCATAATTCTTAAATTTTATATTTGTTAATAATCTTTTCTTCTGTTTGTGTAACCTCTATTTTCGCTGTTACGATTTCTTGCCGAACAAACGTAGTGCCAAACAAAAAAATGCGCCAAAACTGACGCACTTATTCCTTTTGATATGACAAAACTGCCATACCAAACTATTATCGACTGACATTTTGTCAGCAAAATGACAAAACGAACTGAAATTAGTACTCTCTTGGACCAAAGATAGCAGTACCAATACGCACCATTGTTGAGCCATACTCTAAAGCGAGCGGATAATCGTCTGACATACCGATAGATAGAGTATCAAAAGTCTTATCGAAGTGCGGCTTTAGCGAATTGAAGATATCCTTTATACGCTGGAAATCGGCACGCACAACACTCTCATCATCGGTATTTGAAGCGATAGTCATAACACCACGAACACGCACGTGCGACATACTCTGCAACTTATCCGTAGCAAGGTAATCAAGAAGCTCCTGCTCCGACCAGCCTGATTTTGTCTCCTCCTGCGCCACGTGTACCTCAAGGAGGATATCGATAACACGGTCAAGTTTTGCCGCCTGCTTCTCAATCTCCTCGATAAGGCGCTCAGAATCCACCGAGGCAATCATCGACACGAAGGGGGCAATCATTTTGACCTTATTGGTTTGCAGGTGTCCAATCATTGTCCACACGATATCCTTAGGCAACACCTCTGCCTTTGCCGCCATCTCTTGTGGTCGGCTCTCGCCAAAGATACGCTGACCTGCATCGTATGCCTCTTGCAGACGCTCCGCAGGGTGAAACTTCGACACAGCAACAAGCTGAACACCCTCGGGCAGGGTCGCTAATACTCTCTCTAAACGCTCCTTAATAGTCATAGTTAATTGATGATTTTGCCTACAAAAATAGTAAATTACATTAAATATAAGGAATAATTCAAAATAAATTATTAACTTTGGAAGATTTTATGAATTAAGGATAACAATAATAACCTAAAACAGAATTATGAACAGACTATTTAAAGTTGCTGCCCTTGTGGGCGCATTCTTCGCAGGCATCGCAACAGCGGATGCTTGTACAAACTTTATCGTAACACGCGGTGCTTCGACCGACGGTTCGAATATGGTGACCTACGCTGCCGACTCTCACGGTCTCTATGGTTCATTGTACCAGTATATTCCAGGCGAGTTCACCAAGATGATGGATGTTACTGAGTGGGACACTGGTCGCTACATCGGTCAGATTAAGCAGGTGAAGAACAGATACCGCACTCTCGGTAACTCTAACGAGCACTCGCTCTTTATCACCGAGACTACATTTGGTGGTCGTCACGAGTTGGAGGATCCAAAGGGCGGTATCGACTACGGCTCACTTATCTACATCACTTTGCAGCGCGCTAAGACCGCTCGCGAGGCTATCGACATCATCGTAGAGCTTGCTAACACATACGGTTACTGCTCTTCTGGTGAGTCTTTCTCGCTTATCGACCAGAACGAGGCTTGGATTATGGAACTTATCGGTAAGGGTCCAGAGGATAAGGGTATCGTATGGGTAGCACGCCGCATTCCCGATGGCTATGTATCGGCTCACGCCAACCAGGCTCGTATCACCACATTCCCATGGGACGACCCTGAGAACTGTATCTACGCTCCAGATGTAGCGGATGTAGCTCGTAAGTTCGGCTGGTTCGAGGGCGAGAACAAAGATTTCAGCTTTGCTGATGCCTACGCTCCACTCGATTTCGGTGCTATGCGTGGTTGCGAGGCTCGCGTTTGGGCTTTCTTCCGCACTGTAGCAGACGATATGGATCAGTATGAGGATTATGCTATGGGTCACAACCCTAACAACCGTATGCCTTTGTGGGTTATGCCACGTGAGAAGGTATCGCCAAAGCTCCTTATGGACTGCATGCGCGACCACTACGAGGGCACTAAGATGGATATGACTTCAGATATTGGTGCTGGTGGCGAGGGTTGCCCATACCGCTGGCGTCCTATGTACTTCGAGGTTGACGGCGTTGAGTACTGCAACGAGCGTGCTACAGCGACTCAGCAGACTGGCTTCTGGCTTGTAGGTCAGGCACGTCCTGAGAAGGTAGGTATCCTTTGGTTTGGTACCGACGATGCTGCAACATCACCATTGACACCTATCTATGTTAACTCTTTGGAGGTTCCAGAGTCTCTTAAGGAGGGCAACGGTTCTATGTTGGAGTACTCAGACACTGCTATGTTCTGGATTACAAACCGTGTTGCTCAGTTCGCATACTTGCGCTACAATACCGTAGGTAAGACCGTACGTGAGTATGTAGATATGTGGGAGAATAAGATGCTCGAGCTCGTTCCAGCTATGGACCGTCAGATTGGTAGCGCAAAGAACGCAAAGGAGGCTCAGAAGGTTGCCACTGAGTTATCTGTAAACAACGCACAGGAGCTCTTCAATATATGGGAGAAACTCGATAAGTACCTTATGGTTAAGTATATCGATGGCAATGTTAAGGGCGAGGAGAACGGTAAGTTCATCGACAATGGCAATGGCAAGGATATCCCTGGTAAGATCGAGCAGCCTGGCTACTCTGAGAACTGGAAGCGCGCTGTAGCCGCAGACAAGGGTGAGATTTTGAAGGTTGTAAAGTAATTTAAAGAAGCAAGAATAGTATGGACAACAGATATGATATTATCGTTATCGGCTCAGGCCCTGGTGGTTATGTTGCCGCAATCCGTGCTGCACAGTGTGGCAAGCGCGTAGCTATCGTAGAGAAGGCAGATGCTGGTGGTGTGTGCCTCAACTGGGGTTGTATCCCTACTAAGGCTCTTGTACGCTCAGCACAGGTCTACGCAGACTGCAAGGCTGCAGCTACATTTGGTGTTGCCATCGAGGGCGAGGTAAAGCCCGACTGGACAAAGATGGTGGAGCGCGAGCGTATGGTTGCCTCAACTATGAACAAGGGTGTTCAGTTCCTTCTTAAGAAGAACAATATCGATGTTATCGCTGGCTTCGGTCGCCTTAAGGCATCAGATACCGTAGAGGTCGAGGGCGTTGACTACGAGGCAGACAACATCATCCTCGCCACTGGTGCTCGTCCACGCGTAATGCCATTTATGCCTGTCGATGGCAAGCATATCATCTCATCTAAGGAGGCGTTGGTATTGCCAGAGTTGCCAGAGTCAATGGTTGTTGTAGGCTCAGGTGCTATCGGCTCGGAGTTCGCATATATCTACGCCACATTGGGCGTAAAGGTTACCATTATCGAGTATATGCCTCAGATTATGCCTTTGGAGGACGAGGATACTGCCAAGGCTATGGAGCGTGCATTCCGCAAGCTTCGCGCTACTGTTATGACCTCAACTACCGTTAAGCAGGTTAGCGTTAACGAGGAGGGCAAGTGCGTTATCGATATCGAGGGCAAGAAGGGTGCACAGACTATCGAGGCAGATATCGTACTCTCGGCTGTAGGTATCAAGTCAAATATCGAGGATATGGGTCTTGAGGATCTTGGCATCGAGATCGAGCGCGACAAGATCAAGGTTGACGAGCACTTCAAGACAAGCGTTGACGGCGTTTATGCTATCGGCGATATCATCGCTACGCCAGCCCTCGCACACGTGGCTTCTACCGAGGCTATCCACTGCGTAGAGCATATCTGCGGTCTTAACCCAGAGCCAATCGACTACACAACTATTCCATCGTGCATCTTCACCTCTCCAGAGGTTGCATCGGTAGGTATGACCGAGGCACAGGTGCAGGCACAGGGTATCGAGTACAAGGTTGGCAAGTTCCCATATACAGCATCAGGCAAGGCTACTGCTGCTGGTGAGCGCGACGGCTTTGTGAAGCTTATCTTCGATAAGGAGGAGAAGTTGCTCGGTGCACACTTCGTAGGTCACAACGTGACAGAAATGATTGGCGAGCCTACATTGGCAAAGGTATTAGGCGTAGATGCTCACCGCATCGCTCGCACAATCCACGCACATCCATCTATGCACGAGGCTGTTATGGAGGCTGCGGAGGATGCACTCGGTTGCGCCATCCACATGTAAATTCTTAATATGAAGGGTGGCGCATATAACGCCACCCTTATTTTATCTATATGGCTCGCTACTTTATTGAACTACAATACGACGGCACGGCATACTTTGGATGGCAACGCCAGCCCGATGCTGTGACGGTGGAGGGTACTATCGAGGAGAAACTCTCGATGTTGTTGCGTGTGCCGACCGAGATTGTCGGCGCAGGACGTACCGATACGGGTGTTAACGCCTCGTTCTACACCGCACACTTCGATAGTGACAAGGAGATTGACTGCGCCCAGCTATGCTATAAATTAAATAAGGTATTGCCCGTAGATATCGCCATTATGCGCATCTACGAGGTGGAGCCAACGCTACACGCCCGCTTCGATGCCATAGAGAGGGAGTATACCTACTTTCTTACACCTCATAAATCGCCATTTCGCCGCTATTCGGCGTGGAACTTTACCGCCGATATAGATGTGGCGAAAATGAACGAGGCAGCAAACAAACTTCTCGAGCACGAGGATTTCACATCGTTTGCTAAGCTAAACTCGAATAATAAGACCAATATCTGCCATATCAGCCACGCGGAGTGGGTTGTTGAGAACGACGGCACACTACGCTTCACCATCCGCGCCAACCGCTTCTTACGAAATATGGTACGCGCCATCGTTGGCACACTGGTCGATGTAGGTCGTGGTAAGTATAGCGTTGCTGAGTTCGAGGATATAATCCTCTCGAAAGACCTATCACGCTGCAGCGCCGGCGCTCCTGCTTGCGGATTGTTCCTGTCAGGAGTAAAGTATGGCCATAAACCGAAAGGCGAGAGCTGAAACGAGAGGGACAACAGAGACAGCAGAAGAATTTTACGATACTCTGTTTCGT
The DNA here is from genome assembly GCA_045633525.1 of Alistipes sp. Lineage (GTDB taxonomy): Bacteria > Bacteroidota > Bacteroidia > Bacteroidales > Rikenellaceae > Alistipes. Next base: position 7,049 of record JAZQYM010000088.1, read on the forward strand.
TGTTGTCTCTGCTGTCTCTTTCGTCTCTGTTGTCTAAAAAAATAATATCAAACTCTCCAAGCCCCACTACCCAATTTCTTGGGAGAAGTCGTGAGATGTGGTGCATCACAAAAGAAACCACTCAGGGATAGTAGTTGACCTACAGCCCTGAGTGGTTTACTTTTAGGGATGTGCCGCAGATTGCAGCTTATCACAAGAAATTATATCTCTTCGCCGAAGAGTGTTGCAGAAGAGCAACCTGTAATGCGCACCTTTACATAGTCGCCAATCTCGTGGTTGCCTCTATCAAAGACTACCATCTTATTCTGTGAGGTACGACCTGAAAGTTGTGCATCGCTACGCTTTGAGGTGCACTCGACAAGGATTTCGAACTCCTTGCCAATATCGCGCGTGTTGCTCTCTTCAGATAACTTATTTTGAAGGTCGATAATCTCGGTTAGGCGACGAGTCTTAACATCCTCAGGGATGTCGTCACCAAGGTTACGCTGAGCAAAGGTACCTGGGCGCTCAGAGTACTTGAACATATAGGCAAAGTCGTAGCCTACCTCACGCATAAGCGAGAGTGTCTCCTGGTGCTCCTCCTCAGTCTCGTGGGCGAAGCCTGCGATAAGGTCTGTAGTGATAGCACAATCAGGTATATAACGACGAATAGCCTCAACACGCTCCAAGTACCACTCGCGGGTGTACTTACGATTCATACGCTTAAGCATCTCTGTAGATCCCGACTGCGCTGGGAGATGTATCGCCTTGCAGATATTTGGCATCGATGCCATAGTCTCAAGGAGCTTATCGCTAATATCCTTAGGGTGCGATGTTGCAAAGCGCACACGAAGAAGTGGAGATATCTCTGCCACCTGCTTAAGTAGCTCTGGGAAGTCTACCTCACCCGTGCGGTATGAGTTTACATTCTGACCAAGGAGTGTCACCTCACGGTAACCATTATCAAAGAGTGTGCGAGCCTCGGCAACGATAGTCTCTGCATCACGGCTACGCTCGATACCTCGAGTATATGGCACTACGCAATATGAGCAGTAGTTATTGCAACCACGCATAATGGCAATAAAGGCACTCACGCCATTTCTATCAAGGCGTACTGGGGCAATCTCTGCGTAAGTCTCCTCCTTCGATAGCTCCACGTTGACACCCGTAGCACCACCATCCACCTCACGCACAAGGCGTGGAAGGTCGCGATATGAGTCTGGGCCTGCTACGATATCTACGCCAGTACCGCCCTTCGTAAGCTCCTCCTTTAAACGCTCTGCCATACATCCAATGATACCGATGATAAGCGAAGGCTTCTTCTTGCGTATATGGCGCATCTCGCTAAGGCGACCCCATATACGCTGCTCTGCGTTATCACGAATCGAGCAAGTGTTGATCAAGACGATATCTGCCTCCTCAAGGCTCTCGGTGTAACGAAAGCCCTCCTGCTGCATAATCGACACCACAATCTCCGAGTCGCCAACATTCATCTGGCAACCGTATGTCTCGATATATAATTTACGTCCACTGCCAGTTAGTGGGCGTAGGTTATTCACGTTAATGTTCATACTCTTTACTTAAATAAGGGGCTATCCAATAAATCTTCGGACTGCCCCTAATTATATTTTATATAATGTATGCGAGTTGCACTATAAAATTGCTTTTAAGTAAGCATTTTAAGGGCGTTAAAATAGCCACATAAAACAATTTTATTCAGTTGGCATACCATTCTCCTCTGGGAACGGCTTAAATCCCTTACCAAAGGTATCGTATGCATCGGTCACAACAACAAAGGCTGTAGGATCGAAATCTTTGATTTTCTGCTGTACGGTGCGTACCTCCTTGCGGTTTACAACAAGGAAGATCATCTCCTTATCGTGATCAGTGTACATACCCTTAGCCTTGAGGTAGGTACCACCACGGTTAAGGTCGTGAAGGATATAGTGGCGCATCTCCTCAGAGTGCTGCTCACAGATAATATATAGGAGCTTATCGCGTGAAGCACCATCAATAGTATAACCCAAGATCTTAGCATTCACGAAGATACATACTGCAGAGTAGAGTGAAAGGATAACACCGTGAGGCTTACCAGTACCAACACCAAAGCCGATAACCACCAAACCTGCGAGCACGACGATTGCATCTGATAGAAGCACACCATTAGCAAACTTCATCTTAGCAAACTTATGGAGAAGCATACCTGTGATATCGGTACCACCAGTAGCAGCATTGTTGCGGATAACAAGACCTACACCAACACCACTGAATACACCACCGATGATAGCTGCAAGCATAAGGTCGCCAGAGAGGTCGATATGACCACCAAGCAACTTTGTAGGATCGAGAGCCTCGATAGCAGCCTTATCTGGATATACCAAGTAGTCGAGAAGGTTCATAATACCTGGGGTAATGAATGATGCGAAGATTGTTCGACCACCGAAAGTACCACCAAAGAGGATTAGTGCCGTACAGATAAGTGGCACATCAAACATATAACCAAATGTACCCACCTGGATAGTAGGGAAGAGGTTGTGAAGCACCAAAGCCAAACCATAGATACCACCAGGTACAAGGTCGTAGGGATTAATGAAGACAACGAAAGCAACTGCCACAAGGAAACATCCGAAGACAATCTGTCCCATAGATGACCACCAACGCCAATCTGTTACAGAATCCTTCATCGAGGCAGACATATTGGCAAAATCCAATTTCATTTTCATAAATATGCGTATATGTGTTTTCTAAAACAAAATTAGATATTTTTTTTTGAACCACAACATTTCAAATAGATTTTTTTAGCCTCAGCGTAAAGTTTTTGCAAGAGAGTCAAAGATTAAAATAGAGGCTAAAAATTTTGTTTTTGCCCTTTTTTTACTATCTTTGTCTTATAAGCGCAATGCTTATACAGATGCAATCAATTGGAAATTAAGACATTAACTACTTATGGAAGCGTGGAGTACAATGACTTGGCTATCTATCGTTGCTATTATGATAGGAGCCTATTTGCTTGGTTCAATACCAAGCGCTGTGTGGATTGGTAAGAAATATTATGGCATAGATATTCGCGAACATGGCTCAAAGAATGCAGGTACAACAAATATGCTCCGTGTGCTCGGCAAGAGAGCGGCACTGCCTGTATTTATTATAGATTATTTCAAGGGTTTCTTGGCGGTGACACTAACATCGCTAATGCGCTACGACGATGCTATCGACAACAATACGATTATTAACCTTCGTATTATCGCAACCTTCTTTGTGGTGCTTGGTCACATCTTCCCAATCTTTGCCGGTTTCAAGGGTGGCAAGGGTGTAGCAACACTCCTCGGTGCAGGTACAGGCATCTACCCTCCTGTACTAATCCTTAGCTTTGCTGTGTGGTGTGTGGTATTTGCTATTTGGCACTTTGTATCGCTTGCATCGATGGTGGCAGGCTGCAGCTACCCTATTTTTGTACTTATCTTCTCCACAATGACTTACGATGAGAGTGCTCCATTCGATAATATACCATTTATTGCCTTCTCGTGGGTTGTGGCAGTGCTACTTATATGGACACACCGCAAGAATATCACCCGCCTAAAAGAGGGTACCGAGTCGAAGATATACCTCTGGCGCAAACCAAACGACAACAATCAGAAGAAATAACTAAAACATACTCATTATGAGACGACTACTATTAGCCCTATTAGCCCTTACCCTTACCTCTCCACTCTATGCAAAGAGTTTCCACGACCAGTTCAAGGATGCTACTCTGCGTATCGACTACACATTTATGGGTAATGCCCATGAGCAGCATGTTGCACTTCGCGATATGTCATATACAGACAATTGGTATGGTCGTCGCATAAACCTTAACAGCGTACCTCTAAAGGGTAATGGCGACCTCACATTGCGCGATAGCAAGAGTGGCGAGGTTATCTATATGACCTCATTCTCATCGCTCTTCCAGGAGTGGATCACAACCCCTGAAGCGTTGGAGGTATCTAAGAGTTTCGAGTTTACACTCCTTGTTCCTATGCCTCTAAAGCCTGCTATAGCAACGCTTGTGCTTCGCGACAACACTGGCAAGGAGAGCGTGCATACCTATACTATCGACCCTAACGACGTACTTATCCGTAACCGCAATAATCAGCAGCCTCTACCATATAAATATATCCACAAGGGTGGCGACTCTAAGGAGTGCATCGATGTGGTAATCCTCGCTGAGGGCTACACGGCTGACGAGATGGATACGTTTATGACAGATGCTATCCTTACTAAGAAGGAGATTCTTAGCTATGAGCCATTCCGTAGCCATAGCGAGAAGTTCAACTTTATCGCCGTTTCATCACCATCGTTGGACAGCAATGTCACCGTACCTCAGTCGGCAGACTGGCGCGAGACTGCGGTAAGCTCGAACTTTATGACCTTCTATATGGCGCGATACCTCACATCATCCAATGTTTACGACATGTACGACTTGGTGACAAATATCCCTTGTGAGCATTTTATAATCCTTGCAAACACAAGCAATTATGGTGGTGGCGGTATCTACAACTCTTACACGCTAACTACGGCTCACCACAAGGATTTCCGTCCTGTTGTAGTGCATGAGTTCGGACACTCGTTCGCAGGTCTTGGCGACGAGTATTTCTACGACAATGCCGATGATAACGACAATATGCACTCGCTCAATCACGAGCCTTGGGAGCCCAATATCACTACATTAGTAGACTTTGAGTCTAAGTGGGCAGATATGATTCCTTACGGTATCGAGACCCCAACAGAGGTCACTCCAGAGCGTACCGAGAACTACACCGTAGGTCTCTACGAGGGTGGTGGCTACCTCTCTAAGGGCATCTATCGTCCTGCGGATGTATGCCGTATGCGTAACAATACCGCCGAGCGCTTCTGCCCAGTCTGCGAGCGCGCTATCGAACGAGTTATCCTGCATCAGGCGAAGTAGAATCATTTTATTCATAAAATAAGAAGCTGAGGGTGCCAACATACTTGTTAGGCACCCTCTTGCGTTTGGCGTTATTGTTGCACCTGTGTTGTCACAAATCCTAAAACTATGAAATTATGACACTAAGAACTATTGCGGCATCATTGCTCACTATTACGGAGCTGCCATACGCCTACGATGCATTGGAGCCATATATCTCGGCTGAGACGATGCACTTCCACCACGACAAACACTACATAAATTATGTTAAAACACTCGGGGAGCTAACCGAGGGCACTCGATATAGAGGTATGCCATTGGAGGAGATTGTAACATGCAGCGACGGCGCGATATTCAATAATGCTGCGCAGGCGTGGAACCACGTATTCTACTTCGAGAGCCTCTCACCACGCGCCAAGCACCACCCCACAGGCGAGCTACGCCGAGCTATAGATGAGCAGTTTGGCTCGGTGGACGAACTTAAGAGACGTATGACCACCATGGCAACGACACTCTTTGGTTCAGGTTGGGTGTGGCTGGCTACAGATAGCGATGGCAAACTATATATCCTCTCGAAACCCAATGCTGGTACACCGCTGACCGATGAACTAATACCGTTGCTTTGCATAGATGTATGGGAGCACGCCTACTACCTCGACTACCGCAATGCCCGCAAAGATGCCGTCGAAAAGCTCTGGCACGTGGTCGACTGGTCGGTTATCGAGGCAAGGTATGATAATGTGGTGATTTAGAGAAAGTCAAATAAAACAACAGGGACAACAGGGACACCAGAGAAATTTATTATCATTCTGATGATACTATGTTTCGCTGTGGTCTCTTTCGTCTCTGTGGTCTCTGTGGTCTCAAAAAAAAACTTACCAAGCGCGAGATTTATAAAAGGGCCTGAAGGGGAGTTAAGGGGGCTAAGAGGCCTGAGGGGCCAAAGGGGGAATTAGTAATTAGTAAAACCCTTTCTGCCGCTTCTGCCCCTTTTGCCCTTTCAGCGTAGCTGTCGCTTGCAAAAGCGAAATAAACACAGACATACAGGGCCCACAACCGAATTTCTTGGGAGAAGGGGTATAAATAATTAGTAATTAGTAGAGAGTAATTAGTAATAGTTTCGCTTGTTCCAAGCGATATATAAACCTACAGGGTAGCACGACCCAATTTCTTGTCAGAAGGGGTCAGATGCAACGCTCGGCAAAAAAGCCACCGATGGGTAGTACTTGGCGTACGTCCCATTGGTGGCTATTTTTGTTAGCGGCAGCAGATGTGCCCCTTATCACAAGAAATTATGACCCCTTAT